>JAICPQ010000200.1 GCA_025929745.1 Burkholderiales bacterium
GAGCTCGTGCCGAAGCGCCTGGGGCAGATTCATCCGGAGCGCATCGCACGCCGGGTCGCGCGGCCGCTCTTGTGGCTAGCCATGATCGCGCGGCCGTTCGTGCGGCTGCTCACAGCTTCGACGCGTATCGTGCTCGCCGCGCTCGGCGTACGGGACGAGCGCGCGCGCCGCGTCACCGAGGAGGACATCCACGCGCTGCTCGCGGAGGGCTCCGAAGCCGGGGTCATCGAGGAGCATGAGCGCGACATGGTGCGCAACGTCTTTCGCCTCGACGACCGGCAGCTCGGCTCGCTCATGGTGCCAAGGCGCGACGTGGTCGCCCTCGACGCGAAGCTGCCGTGGCAGGAGAACGCGAAGCGCATAGAGGAGCAAGCGCACACGCGCTACCCGGTGGTGCGCGGCGGCATGCGCGAGATCATCGGCGTGGTCAGCGCGCGCCGCATCCTGGGCGCTGCGCTGCACGGACGGCCGCCTGACCTCGAACGCGACGCGCAGCCGCCGGTGTACGTGCCGGAAAGCCTGACCGCGATGGAGCTCCTGCAGAGCTTCCGCCGCTCGAACGTGCAGCTCGCCTTCGTCATCGACGAGTATGGTGAGGTGCTCGGCATCGTCACGCTGCGCGACCTCTTTGAGGCGATTACCGGCGAGTTCGCCCCGCAACGTCCCGAGGACCGCTGGGCGGTGGCACGCGAAGACGGCTCGTGGCTGCTCGACGGGCTCATCCCGATCCCGGAGCTGAAGGATCTGCTGCGGCTAGAGATTGTCCCCGAGCAGGAGCGCTACCACACCTTGTCCGGGATGATCATGGTGCTGCTCGGCAGGCTGCCGCGGACCGCCGACTCGGCCGAGTGGGCAGGCTGGCGCTTCGAGATCGTCGACATGGACGGCAAGCGGGTCGACAAGGTCCTGGCGAAGCGCGTCGCGCCGGCGCCGAATCAGCCGAACGCCGGCTGAAGTATGGCGTCGATGAACCGGTGAACCTTGAGCGCCTCGGCCCCGCTCACGCGCGGCTCGCGGTTGCGCTCGATGGAATCCAGGAAGTCGGCAAGGACGCCGCGATGCCAGTCGTGCGGGAACGCCATCGGGTCGGCCCCGGTGCCGCCGGCGCCGGACTCGGTTCTTGTTTCGAAGCTCGTTCCGTCGGTGAAGTGCATTTTCAATGAAGTACCTTCGAGAAGCGCCGTGCCACGCGTACCGATGAGCTCGATGCGCTCGGGAAAACCCGGATACGCCGTTGTGGTGGCGTGCACGACGCCAAGCGCGCCGCTCTTGAATCGCACCGCGGCGACCGCGAGGTCCTCGGTTTCCATCCTGTGCACCGGTGTCGTCGTGACGAAACTCTTCACCTCCGCGGCTTCGCCGGTGTACGAAAGAAAAAGGTCGAGCGTGTGGATGCCCTGCGTCAGCAGCACGCCGCCGCCGTCGCGCGCGCGCGTGCCGCGGCCGGGCTGGTCGTAATAACTTTGTGGTCGCCAGTTCGGGATCGCCGCCGACGCCGAAACGATCTGGCCGAGCTCGCCGAGTCGCTCGCGCAGCTTTTCCGCCGCGGGGCGGAAGCGGTGCTGCAACACGACGCCGAGCTTTAGTCCCTTACATCGCTGAACCAGCTCTTCCGCCTTGGCGGTCGACACTTCGAGCGGCTTTTCGAGCAGCACATGCTTCCCCGCCTTCGCACAGCGACTCACGATGTCGAGATGCGTGTTCGGCGGTGTCAGCACGAGAACCGCGTCCACCGCGCGGTCCTCCAAGATGGTTTCCAGGTGCTCGCACTGCGGGAAAGGAAAGCGCGCCGCGAAGCTCTTCCGTCGTTCCGCGGAAGGGCTGAACGCGTAGGCGACTTCGACGCGATCCTTGAGTTCGACGAGGCTCTTCGCGTGGGGAGTCACGGCCATGCCCAGGCCGATGATCCCGACCCTAAAAGCCATAGAGCTCCGCCGGGTTGTCGGCGAGGATCTTGTTCTGCGCCTTCTCGTCGGGCGCCCATTCGGCGAGGAGATCGAGCAGGTCCTCGTCCTTCGGGCACTTGTCCTTCGGCACCGAAGGATGCGGCCAGTTCGACGCCCACAGCATGCGCTCGGGCGCTTTCTTCACGAGGATCTTCGCGAGCTTGCCCACGTCTTCGTATTTCGGCGCGCCGCTCTTCGAAGTCTCGTAGGGTGCCGAGAGCTTGATCCAACACCGCCCGGTGTCGACCAGACGCAGGAGGGACTTGAAAGCCTCGTGGTCGGGCGCCACCGGCTCCAGGAACTTGCCGGTGTGATCGATGACGAACTTGCCGGGAAGGCGCTTGATCTGCGCCTCGTGCTTGGGGAGCTCCCGGCCGTCGAGCTGGATGTTGGCGTGCCAGCCGAACGGATGCACGCGCGCCATGACCTTGTCCATGACGTCGAAGCCGAGCATCCCCCCGTGGAGCGTCATGATGCGCACCGCGCAGATGCCCGCCTGCGTCAGGCGCTCGAGTTCGGCATCGGCGGCGTCGGGTTTGACCACGGCGACGCCCTTGGCGGCCTTGCCGAGCTTCTTCATGGAGTCCACGGTGACGCGGTTATCGTCCTTGTAGGCGTTGGGCTGCACGACGATGACCCTCTCCAGGCCGAGGCGCTTCTGCACCGCGCGGTAGTCCTCGACCACGAAGTGGCCGGGCAGGAAAGTGCCCGGCGCGCCGGGCACCGCCTTGTCGTAGAAGTGCATGTGCGTATCGCACGCGCCCTTCGGAACGCGGATGTTCATTTCTTCTTTCCCTTTACAGGCGCAGCGGCGGGGTTGGGCACCTCCTCGACCACGCAGAAGATGCCGCCCTGGTGCTGCTCCGCGACGGGATGTCCGGGCTTCTCGTTCTCGAAATCCTTCGCGTAGACCTCCGAATCGTCCTGCGGCTTGTAGCCCAGGCGCGCGGCGTTCGAATTGTCGTACCACGCGCGCTGGTTTCCGGAGATGCCGTAGACGATCTCGAACTTGATGTCCGGATGGTCGATCCCGATCGACACCAGCTGCGCGAGGTCTCGCGGCGAGAACCAGAGCGAGAGGCGCCGGCGATCGAGCGGCTTCGGATTCACGTTGCCGATGCGCATCAGGTAGACCTCCATGCCGTACTTGTCGGAATAGAGGCTGCCGAGCGCTTCGCCGAAGACTTTCGAGACGCCGTAGCGGCCGTCCGGCTTGATATAGACGCGGTGATCGATCTTCTGGTCGCGGCGATAGAAGCCAACGGCATGGTTGCTCGTCGCGAAAAGAACGCGCTTCACCTTGTTCTTGCGCGCGGCTTCGAAGATGTTGTAGCAGCCGACGATGTTCGCCTTGTGAATCGGCTCCCAGGGCCCTTCGACCGAATAGCCGCCGAGGTGCACGATGGCGTCCACGCCTTTCGTGATCTTGAGCGCGTCGGCCATCTTGCTGATGTCGGCCTGAATGAACTGTTCGCCCTTTTGCTTTTCGATTTTGCGCTTGTCCGACAGACGCAGCTTGTACTTGCCGGCCAGCTCGCGCCGAAGGTGGGAAGCGACGTCCCCCGCGGCGCCGGTGATCAACACAGTCTTCACACAACCCTCCCGATGAGCTCGTTGAATTGCGCCGCGCGCTCGAAGTACACCGAATGCCCGGCCGCCGGAACACGCACCGCGGTTCCTTTCGGCGCGAGGCGCGCGAGCGCGGGTCCTGCGGCGGGCGGAAACACCCAATCCTCGTCGCCGGTGATGAAGAGAACCGGCATCGGCAGCTCGGCCAGCGCGCTCGGACTTTGGGTGCGCTGGTCGCGGATTTTCTTGCGGACGTCTTCGCGAAAGGATGCGGGCGCAAGCTCCGAGATCTGCCAGTAGAGCTGGGCGAGGGCCGGCTGCTCGCGCGAGATGCGCTCGCCCCCGGCGGGATGAATGCCGCGCCGCTGCATCTCGTCCAGCGCGGCCGGCGCTCGCGCGGTCCACGCCTCGACTTCCTTGTCTCTGAGCTGCGCGAAGTCGAGTTTGCCCGACGTCGACGCCATGACCAGCGCGCGTACCTTTGCCGGGCGGCGCAGCGCGTACTCCAGGCAGGTCCATCCGCCCATCGACTGCGCGACCAACGCTACGTCGTGGAGCTCGAGCTCTTCGATGAGCGCGAAGAGATCGTCCGCGTAGGAATCGGGGGCCTGTGCGCCCGGGACGGGGCTCGACGGCGGAAAGCCGCGATGCGCGAACACGACGCAGGTTCGGCCTGTCGAAAAATGCGCGACCTGCTGCCACCAGGAGAGATGGTTGCCGCCGAGCCCGTGCGCGAATATCACGGCCGGTCCGTCGCCGATCACCTGATAGTAGATCTCGGCGCCGCCGCGCGAGAGCCGGCCGCTGCGCTTCACGGACGCCGCGTCCAGTGCTGCGCGTTCACCGCGCCTTTGGGGACGCGCCCGCGCACGATCTCTCCCGCCTGCGCGACCGTCTCGAGCGATTGATGCTCGATCGCCGGCACGGTCAGGCCGGCCGCATGCGGCGTTGCGATGACATCGGGTCGGGCGGCGAGACGCGGCGTGGGCATCTGGTCGGGCGCTCGCCCGACGTCCATGGCGCAGCCGGCCAGTTTTCCGGAATCGAGCGCTTCTTCGAGGGCGGCCTCATCGACGAGATTGCCGCGCGACACGTTGATGAGATAGGCGCCCTTTTTCATTTTGGAAAGCGCCTCGCGTCCGATGAGGTTCTCGGTTTCCGTGGTCGCGACGGCGAGCGGTACGACGAAATCCGAGTCCCTGAGAAGCGCATCGAGCGCCACCTGCTCGACCTGCTGGTAGGGGTCGTGAATCAGCACGCGCATGTCGAGCGCCTTGGCGACGCGCACCACTTCTTTGCCGATCGCGCCGTAGCCGATCACGCCGATGGTGCTGCCCTTGAGCTCCCGACCCGTCGTCGCCTTGGGAACGCGCCCGGCGCGGTACTCCAGGGCCGAGCGCGTAATACCGCGCGAAAGGTCCACGAGAAACCCGAGCACCATCTCGCTCACGGAGGTGACAAAGCCGGCGCTCGCTTGTGTCACTAGCACGCCCGCCTTGCTCGCCGCGGCAAGGTCGATATTGCGGATATCGATGGCGCAGCGCACGAACGCGCGCAGCTTCGGCAGCTGCTCGAAAAGC
>JAICPQ010000194.1 GCA_025929745.1 Burkholderiales bacterium
ATTTGGCGCGCGGCCCGCCCGCGATTCGGCCTCAGTTTTCCATTCCCTCATGCCCAGCAAGCCGTCGAAGACGCTAGAGACTTTTCCCAATCCCGCGCCCGGCAACGACTACCGGATCCACATGGAGATTCCGGAGTTCACGTGCCTGTGCCCGAAGACCGGGCAGCCGGATTTCGCGATGCTCGTGCTCGATTACGTTCCCGACGAGCTGTGTGTCGAGCTGAAGAGCCTGAAGCTCTACATCTGGTCGTTTCGCGACGAAGGCGCGTTTCACGAAGCGGTGACGAACCGCATCCTCGACGATCTGGCGCGGGCGACGAAGCCGCGCTACATGCGCCTCGAGGCGCGCTTCAACGTGCGTGGCGGAATTTGCACAAGCGTGATCGCGGAGCACCGCAAGAGGGGCTGGCGGGGTGAATCCGCTTCTCTCCCGACTTAAGCCCTATCCATTCGAGCGCCTGCGCGCGCTCGTCGGCGAAGCCCCCGCCGAAATCAACCTCTCGGTGGGCGAGCCGAAGCACCCGACGCCGCGGCTTGTAAAAGATGCGCTGGCTAGCGCGCTCGACGGCCTGGCGAGCTATCCGCTCACCGCGGGGACGCCGGAGCTGCGCGAGGCGATCTCAACCTGGCTTGGGCGGCGCTATAACATCCCGCCCACGGACCCGGCAACGGAGGTGTTGCCCGTCAACGGTTCGCGCGAGGCGCTTTTTTCTTTTGCCCAGGCCGCGCTCGACCCGGGTGGGAAGGCGAAAGTCGTCTGCCCCAACCCGTTCTATCAGATCTATGAGGGTGCGGCGCTCCTCGGAGGCGCGACGCCTATCTATGGGACGCCGGAGGCCTGGGATGGCGTGCGCCTCGTCTATGCCTGCTCGCCGGCGAACCCGAGCGGCGAGGTGCTCGACCTCGGCGCCTGGAAGCGCCTGTTCGAGCTTTCGGACCAGCATGGTTTCGTCATCGCCTCGGACGAGTGCTATTCCGAGATCTATTTCGACGCCGCGCCGCTCGGCGCGCTCGAAGCGGCGCGTCGTCTCGGCCGAGGCTACGAGCGCCTGGTCGTGTTCTCGAGCCTGTCCAAGCGCTCGAACGCTCCCGGCATGCGCTCGGGCTTCGTCGCCGGCGATGCCGCGCTCCTCAAGGCGTTTCGACTCTATCGCACCTACCACGGCTCGGCGATGAGCATCGCCGTGCAGAAGGCCTCGATCGCCGCCTGGAACGACGAGGCGCACGTGCGCGAGAACCGGCGCCTGTATGCCGAGAAGTTCGACGCGGTGCTTCCCATCCTCAAGGCAAGGCGGCCCGAGGGCGGCTTTTACGTATGGCTGCGCACGCCCATCGATGACGCGGAATTCGTGCGGCGCCTTCGCCATGAATACAATGTCCTCGTGCTGCCGGGAAGCTATCTCGGGCGCGAGGTGAACGGCAGGAACCCCGGGTCGAACCACGTGCGCATCGCGCTGGTGGCGCCGCTCGCGCAATGCGTCGCGGCGGCCGAGCGCATCGCCGAGCTCCTGAGGAAGCTATGAGCGCGAAAAACGTCATCGAAGCGGCGTGGGAGGAGCGCGCCAACCTGAAACCGACGCAAGCTCTGCGCGACGCGGTCGAGGAAGCGATCGCCGGGCTCGATTCCGGAAAGCTGCGCGTCGCCGAAAAGGTCGGGGCCGAGTGGGTCACGCACCAGTGGCTCAAGAAGGCGGTGCTGCTTTCGTTCCGCCTGCAGGACAACCGCGTGATGGACGGAAAGTACTACGACAAGGTGCCGTCCAAGTTCGAGCGCTTCGATTTCGCGAACGGCGGCTTTCGCGTCGTCCCGCCCGCGGCCGTGCGCCGCGGCGCCTACGTCGCAAGAAATGTGGTGCTGATGCCCTCCTTCGTGAACATCGGCGCCTACGTCGACGAAGGCACGATGGTCGACACCTGGGCCACCGTCGGCTCCTGCGCGCAGATCGGCAAGAAAGTGCACCTTTCCGGCGGCGTCGGCATCGGCGGCGTGCTCGAGCCGGTACAGGCGAATCCGGTGATCATCGAGGACAACTGCTTCATCGGCGCGCGCTCGGAAGTCGTCGAAGGCGTGATCATCGAAGAGAACAGCGTGCTCTCAATGGGCGTGTATCTCGGGCAAAGCACGCGCATCCTTGACCGGGCGAGCGGACGCATTCTCTATGGCCGCGTGCCGGCCGGGTCGGTGGTGGTTTCCGGTAATTTGCCCTCTGCGGATGGCAGCCACAGCCTTTACTGTGCAGTCATCGTAAAGACCGTCGATGCCAAGACGCGCGCGAAGACCAGCCTGAACGATCTGTTGCGGGGGGATTGAAGATGTCTGCAATGAAGAAGCTCTTCACGATCATGGCCGAGAAGAAGGCGTCGGACATCTTCGTCTCGGTGGGCGCGCCGATCAATATGAAGATCAACGGCGTGGCCATGCCGGTCAACCAGACCACCATGAGCGCCGACACCGTGCAGCAGCTTCTTTACGAAGTGCTGAACGAGCGCCAGATCCGCGAATTTGAAGACGAGATGGAGCTCAACACCGCGATTGCCCTTGCCGGCGTTGGCACCTTTCGCATCAGCGCGTTCCGCCAGAAAGGCTCGCCGGCCGTCGTGGTGCGCTATATCCCGAGCACCATTCCGCCGCTCGACACGCTCGGCGTGCCGGAAGTTCTGAAGGACGTCATCATGCAGAAGCGGGGCCTGATCCTCATGGTCGGCGCCACCGGCTGCGGCAAGTCGACCTCGCTTGCCGCCATGCTGGACTACCGCAACGAGCGCAGGACCGGCCACATCATGACGCTCGAGGACCCGGTCGAGTTCATCTTCCAGAACAAAAAGTCGATCGTGAACCAGCGCGAGGTCGGCACCGACGCCAAGGACTTCGACGTCGCGCTGAAGAACGCGCTGCGCCAGGCGCCCGATTGCATCATGATCGGCGAGATCCGCGACAAGCCCACCATGTCGGCCGCCCTCGCCTATGCGCAGTCCGGTCACCTCGTGCTCGCCACGCTGCACGCCAACAACAGCTACCACGCGATGAACCGCATCATCAACTTCTATCCGCTCGAGAACCGGCCCGCGCTGCTTCTTGACCTGGCGGCCGCGCTGGCGGCGGTCATTTCGCAGCGCCTGGTGCGCACGAAGACGGGCTTGCGCGCCGTGGCGGTCGAGGTTCTGCTCAACACGCGCCACATCGCCGAGCTCATCGAGAAGGGCGAGATCGGCGAGATCAAGGAGGCGCTCGAGAAAAGCATGTCGCCGGGGTCGCAGACGTTCGAGCAGGCGCTCTTCAAGCTCTTCATGGACGGCAAGATCACGCAGGAAGAGGCCCTCACCAACGCCGACTCGGCGACCAACATGCTCTGGCTCATCAACCAGGCGACCGCCGGGGAGATCACCGGCCAGTCGATGCCGCAGGGCGTGGCGAAGCCCGACGATACGGCCCTCGGCAGCTTCAAGCTCGATGTGAATGCCTGAACTGTCGGCGCTCGAACTGGCGAAGGAGCTCATCGGGCGCAATTCGGTTACCCCGCAAGACTGCGGCTGCCAGCAGGTCCTCGCCGAGCGCCTGAAACCGCTCGGCTTTCGCTGCGAGCCGATGCGCTTCGGAGACGTCGATAACCTTTGGGCGCGCCGCGGCGGCACGCATCCGGTAGTCTGCTTCGCCGGCCACACCGACGTCGTGCCCACCGGCCCGCTCTCCGAGTGGCACTCCGACCCGTTCGTGCCGACGATCCGCGATGGCAAGCTCTTCGGCCGCGGTGCCGCCGACATGAAGTCCTCGATCGCGGCGTTTGTCGTCGCGGTCGAAGCGTTCGTGAAAGAGAGGCCGAATCACTCGGGCTCCGTTGCGCTTCTCATCACTTCGGATGAAGAGGGGCCCTCGGTCGACGGCACGGTAAAGGTTGTCGAGGCGCTCAAAGCGCGCAACGAGCTCATCGACTACTGCATCGTGGGCGAGCCCACTTCGGTCGACTGGCTGGGCGACATGCTGAAGAACGGCCGGCGCGGCTCGCTGTCCGGAAAGCTCACCGTGCGGGGAATTCAGGGCCACGTCGCCTATCCGCACCTTGCGAAGAATCCGGTACACCTCCTCGCGCCGGCGCTTGCCGAGCTCGCACGCACCGAGTGGGACAAGGGCAACGAAAGCTTTCCGCCCACGACGTGGCAGGTGTCGAGCATCCATGCCGGCACCGGCGCCGGCAACGTCATCCCGGGCAGCGTCACAGTGGACTTCAACTTCCGCTTCTCCACCGAAAGCCCCGACGCTTCGCTCAAAGCCCGAGTCGAGTCCATCCTGAAAAAGCATGGCCTCGATTACCGCGTCGAGTGGACGCTCGGCGCGAAGCCGTTCCTGAGCAGGCACGGCCGCCTCGCCAAGACCGTGCAGGAAGCAGCCAAACGCCACACCGGGCGCTCGGCCGAGCTTTCCACCACCGGCGGCACCTCGGATGCCCGCTTCATCATCGACATCTGTCCCGAGGTGATCGAGCTCGGCCCGGTGAACGCGAGCATCCACAAGCTGGACGAACATATCGAGATCGCGCAGCTCGAGCTCCTGCCGCGCATTTATCTGGACACGCTGCGCGCCCTCCTGCCTTGAAGTTGCGGGAGCTCATCCGCGAGACGGCCCAGCGGCTTTCGCGGGCCAAGCTGCATTACGGCCACGGCACCGACAACGCGCGCGACGAAGCGGCGTTTCTCGTGCTGCGCGGCCTCCAGCTTCCCTTCGATGCGAACCTCGACCTGGAGGTCGACGCCGCGCGCATCGCAGCTCTCGTGGAGCGGCGCATTCGCGAGCGCCTGCCTACGGCCTATCTTCTGAAGGAGGCGTGGCTCGACGGCCTTCCGTTCCATGTCGACCGGCGCGTCCTCATCCCGCGCTCGCATATCGCATTTCTCTTCGCCGAGCTGCCGGCTAAGCCGCGCCGCATCCTCGATCTGTGCACCGGCTCGGGCTGCCTTGCGATTCTCGCGGCACGCGCCTTCCCGCGCGCGCAAGTGGATGCATCCGACATCTCCAGCGCTGCGCTCGCGCTCGCCCGTCGCAACTTGCGTCGGCACCGCTTGACGCAGCGCGTGCGCCTGGTGCGCTCCGACCTCTTCGCGAAAGTCGACGCCCGGTACGACCTCATCCTCAGCAATCCGCCGTACGTGAGCACGCCGGCGATGCGCCGCCTACCCCGGGAGTATCGCTACGAGCCGGGGATCGCGCTCGCGGGCGGG
>JAICPQ010000044.1 GCA_025929745.1 Burkholderiales bacterium
TGGACGTCCACCACCGCGACGCTCGAATCGATGCTCTTCTGGGATCACCTGCGTCGCGCCGGCTTCGTTTCCGGGACCGGGCCGGAAAATCCGTTCAACGCGGTGAACGGCAAAATGGGCGTTCAAACGTCGGACGGGACCGCGCCGACGAGCGGCACGTTCGCCAATGGCATTCTGAGCGACGGCGCCGGCACGCCCACCGTGTTCACGTCGCTCGTCCTTTGCTCGGCCAACCTGCCCGACAAGATCGCCATCTCGGTGGACGCGCAGATGGATGACGGCGACGGCAAGAAGGGCAACGTGCGCGGAATGAAGCAGAGCACGCCCAACCCCGCCACCATCGCGGCCGCGTCGACGTACACCGAGGACGGCGTCAGCAGCTATCTCGTCTGCCGTCAGATGTAAGCCCTAGCGGAGCCTGTCCTCCGCTTCGGCAAGCGCCTCGGGAGATCCGAGCAGCACCACCACGTCGCCGGCCTGAAGAGGGCCGGCGGCGATTGCATCCAGCCTGCTTTTGACCCCGCGGCGCCGCACGGCGCGAACGTGCACGTCCAGTTCCAGCTCCTCCAGGGTGCGACCCACGGCGCGCGAAGCCGGATCGATCGTGACTGAGTGAAGCCGCGCGCCGGAGTCGAGCTCGTCGCGGCCGAGAAAGAGTCCGCGCAGCAGCCCGTAGCGCTCGGCGCGCACCTGGCTCACGCGGCGCATGACGCGCGAAAGCGGCACGCCGACCCACACAAGGGCGTGCGAGGCGAGCATCACGCCCGACTCGAAAGCTTCCGGCACCACTTCCGAGGCGCCGGCCTCGGTCAGCTGCGCGATGTCGGCCTCATCGCGCGCGCGCACGATGACAGGAACCGACGGATTCAGTTCGTGGATCTGCGCGAGGACGCGCAGCGCCGTCGCGGCATCGGCGAAAGTGAGCACGACCGCGGCGGCGCGCGAGATCCCGGCGGCAATCAACGCTTCGCGCCGCAGTCCGTCGGCGAACACGACGGTGTCTCCAGCCGCAGCCGCCTCGCGCACCCGCTCGGGATCGAGGTCGAGGGCGATATAGCGTACGTGTTCGGCATCGAGGAGGCGCGCGAGGCGCTGGCCGTTACGGCCGTAACCCACGATCACGACATGCCGCTCGGCTTCCAGCGACTGCACGGCGATGCGGTGCAGCTCGAGCGAGCGCACCATCCATTCGGCGCGCGACACGCGCAGCACGATGCGGTCGCTCGCCTCGATGATGAACGGCGTGGCGAGCATCGAGACGATCATGGCGGCGAGCATCGGCTGCAGGAGCTCGTCCGGCACGATTCCCGCGATGCCGGCCAAAGGCAGGAGCACGAAGCCGAATTCGCCGCCTTGCGCGAGCGCGAGTCCGACACGGAGCGCCGTTCCTGTTTGCGCGCCGAACGCGCGCGAAAGGAAGGCGATGAAAACGAGCTTGCCGATCACGAGCAGCAGCAAAAAGGCGAGCACGAAGCCGAAGCGCGAGCCGACCACGCCGGGATCGAGCATCATGCCCACCGTGATGAAGAAGAGGCCGAGCAGCACATCGCGGAACGGCCGGATGTCCTGCTCGACCTGGAAGCGGTACTCGGTCTCGGAAATCAGCATGCCGGCGAGGAAAGCGCCGAGGACGAGCGACAGCCCTGCTGCGGCAGTGATGAACGCAGCAACGAGCGTGATCAGGATCACGTTCAGCACGAACAGCTCGCTCGAGCGGCGTCGCGCCACGGCGCGGAGCCATAGCCGCATCGGGCGCGGGCCGCCGACGATCACGATGAAGAGCGCGGCGGCCGCCTTCGCGAGCGCCATCGCCATCGCGGCGCCGATCGCGTCCGCGGGCTGCGCGAGCACCGGGACCAGCACGAGAAGCGGAACGAAAGCCAGGTCCTGAAAAAGCAGCACGGCGATCACCTCGCGGCCGTGCGCGCTGTCCAGCTCGCCGCGTTCTGCGAGGAGCTTCGACACGATCGCGGTGGACGACATCGCGGCGATGCCGCCGAGCGCAAGCCCGGCCTGCCACGACCCGCCGAGCGCGACCGCCGCCGCCACCGCGATGGCAATCGTCGCGCCGACCTGGGCCGAGCCCAGTCCGAACACCAGGCGGTGCATTGCTTTCAGCTTGGCCAGGCTGAATTCGAGGCCGATCGAGAACATGAGGAACACCACGCCAAACTCGGCCAGACGGTGCGTTTCCTCGCGCTCGGAAACTACGCCGAGCGCATGCGGGCCGAGCGCGAGGCCGGTGAGCAGATAGCCGATCATCGGCGGCAGGCGCGCGCTCCTGCACACGGCGACCGCGATCACGCTCGACGCGAGCAGGATGAGCACCGGCAGCAGGCCGGCTGCGTTGGAGTCCATCGGCTATACTCCCCGGCGCATGATAAAGGCAGCGCGCAGCGTGGGAAAAAGCCGCGATTCGACGCTCGAGCTTGCGCGCCAGGTGCTCGAGATCGAGGCACAAGCGGTGCGCGCGCTGATCGAGCGCATCGACCAGCGCTTCGCCCAGGCGGTCGATCTCATCGTGGAGCGGCACGGCCGCGTCATCGTCAGCGGAATGGGCAAGTCCGGGCACATCGCGCGCAAGATCGCCTCCACGCTCGCGAGCACCGGAACGCCGGCGTACTTCGTCCACCCGGCGGAGGCGAGCCACGGCGACCTCGGCATGATCGAGTCGGGCGATGTTTTCATCGCCATCTCTTATTCCGGTTCGAGCGAAGAGCTGGTGCAGATCGTGCCGCAGATCAAGCGCCGCGGCGCCAAACTGATCGCCATTACCGGCAAGGCCGAGTCGCCGCTCGCGCGCGAAGCCGACGTGCATCTGGACGCCGCGGTCGCACAGGAGGCGTGTCCGCACAATCTCGCGCCCACGGCGAGCACCACGGCGGCGCTCGCGCTCGGCGACGCGCTCGCGGTAGCGCTGCTCGACAAGCGCGGTTTTTCCGCCGCGGACTTCGCGCGCACGCATCCGCGCGGTGGCCTTCCCGGCCAGGCGCTCGCCCGGCAGGCGCTGTTACACGTCGCCGATGTGATGCGCACCGGAGAAAAGCTGCCCAAGGTCTCGGCCGGCACGCCGTTGCGCGACGCGGTCGCCGAGATGACGCGCGGGCGCATCGGCATGACCGCAGTGCTCGACGCAGACGGGCTGGTGAAGGGCGTATTCACCGACGGCGATCTGCGCCGCACGGTGGAGAAAGGCATTGAGATCGCCGCGCTTCGCGTGGACGATGTGATGACGAAGAACCCGCGCACGGTACAGCGCAATACGCTCGCCGCCGAGGCCGTCCACGTCATGGAAGCGCACAAGGTGAACCAGGTGCTCGTGGTCGACGAGCGCGGCGCGCTCATCGGGGCGCTGAACATGCACGACCTGTTCCGCGCCAAAGTGATTTGAACGAAGTCGCCAAGGACACGCTCGACCGGGCGCGCGGCGTGCGTCTCATGATTTTCGACGTCGACGGGGTCCTCACCGACGGGACGCTCCTTTACGGACCGGCTGGGGAAGAGTTGAAGGCGTTCTCCGCGCATGACGGCCACGGCATGAAGATGCTCTCCCATAGCGGAGTCGCCTGCGCGCTGCTCTCCGGCCGCCGTTCGGCCGCGGTCGCCGCGCGCGCCGCCGAGCTGGGCCTCGCCCGCGTTCTGCAGGGAATCGACGACAAGCTCGCGGCGGCCGAGCGCCTGGGCGTCCCCCTATCGCAGGTGGGCTTCATGGGCGACGAGCTTGTCGACCTGCCGCTGCTCACGCGCTGCGGCTTCGCCTGTGCGCCGCGCGAAGCCCCCCAGGAAGTGCGCAGCCGCGTCCATTACGTGGCGCGCGCCGCCGCCGGGCGCGGGGCGGTGCGCGAGGTCTGCGAGCTCGTGATGCGCGCGCAGGACAGCTTCGAGCGCGCGCTGCGACAATATCTCGCGTGAGGTTCTCGACGACCCGGATCTTTCCCCTGGCGCTCATGCTCGCGCTCGCGCTCCTCACTTTCTATCTCGAGCGCACCGTGCGCGACGATGAATCGCCGGCGGCGTTGCGGCGCCATGACCCGGACTACATCGTCACGAACTTCACCACCACCACCTACACCGGCGAGGGCGCGGTGGAGACGGTGATGTCGGCCGAGCGCATGGTGCATTACCCCGACGACGACACCACGGAGCTCTTCGCGCCGCGCGTCGTGTACGCCAAACCTCAACAGCCGCGCTTCAGCGTGCGCGCCGAGCGCGGCGAGCTCTCGCGCGACGGCGACGAGATCTTTCTCTACGGCGACGTAGTGCTGGTGCGCGACGCCGCCGCCAACCGCCCGGAAGCGCGCATGACCACGGAATTCCTCCACGTCCTGCGCGACCGCTCGCTCGTGCGCACCGACCGGCTGGTGAAGATCGTCGAAGGCGGACGCTCGCTCGAAGGCCGCGGCATGGAATACAACAACGCGTCGCGAGAGCTCGTACTGCGCGCCGACGTGATTGCGCGTTTCGCGAGCGACGCCGTCGAATGAGAAAAGTTGCGATCGCGCTCGCGTGCGCCACGGCTTTCGCGGCCTGGGCGGAGAAGGCTGACCGCGACAAGCCGACCCAGGTCGAGGCGAACCGAATGAGCGCCGACGACGCGCGCCGGCTCAACATCTTCGAAGGCGACGTCGTGGTGACGAAGGGCACCATCCGTCTCACCGCCGACCGGCTCGTGGTGCGCCAGGACGCGGAAGGTTTTCAATTCGCCACAGCGACCGGAAAACCGGCGCGCTTCCGCCAGCGCCAGGATGCGAAGCCCGGCGAGAACGAAGGCATCTGGGTGGAAGGGGAGGCGCTGCGTATCGAGCTCGACGACCGCAACCAGAAGATCGAGCTCTTCGAAGCCGCGCGCGTGAGCCGCGGCGGCGATGAAGTCGCCGGCGATTACATCTTCGTCGACCAGCGCTCGGACTTCTATCAGGTGAGCTCCGGCAAGAGCCCGGCGGCGAAAGGCCGCGTCAAGGCCGTCATCCAGCCGAAAGCGCCCAGCGCCGAAGCTGGAAAATGAGCCAGCTCCGCTCGCAGAAGCTACGCAAGCGCTACAAATCCCGCACCGTGGTGCAGGACGTCTCGCTCGAGGTCTCGAGCGGCGAGGTCGTCGGCCTGCTCGGCCCGAACGGCGCCGGCAAGACCACCTGCTTCTACATGATCGTCGGACTGATTCCCGTCGACGCCGGCGCAATCCACCTCGACAGCGAGGAGCTCACGCATCTGCCGATCCACCGGCGCGCGCGCCTCGGCATCTCCTATCTGCCGCAGGAGAACTCGGTATTCCGCCGGCTCACGGTGGAAGAGAACGTGCAGGCGATTCTCGAGCTGCAGGGACTCGCATCGGAGGAAATCGAGCCGCGCCTCGCCGAGCTCCTCAAGGATCTCAACATCGCGCACCTGCGCAAGCACGCGGCGATCTCACTTTCGGGTGGAGAGCGACGGCGCCTGGAGATCGCGCGCGCGCTTGGCACGCGCCCCGCCTTCATCCTGCTCGACGAGCCTTTCGCCGGGGTCGACCCGATCGCGGTGCTCGACATCCAGCGCATCATTAGGTTCCTCAAGGAGCGCCGCATCGGCGTGCTCATAACAGACCATAACGTGCGCGAGACGCTCGGTATCTGTGATCGCGCGTACATTATCAACGAGGGCGCCGTGCTCGCTTCGGGCCATCCTGAGGAGATTGTCTATAATGACAACGTTCGCCGAGTATATCTGGGCGAGAATTTCCGCATGTAGCCCAGCGGGTTGAATGAAGCCTTCGCTCCAGTTTCGCCTTTCCCAGCACCTTACGCTGACGCCGCAGCTGCAGCAGTCGATTCGACTGTTGCAGTTGTCGACGGTGGAACTCAATCAGGAGATCGAGCGCATCCTCATGGAGAACCCGGCGCTCGAGCGCGAGGAGCCCGACGAGGCGCCGGTCAAGAGCGAGGCGCCCGCCGCGGGCGGTGCATCCGAGGCGGTGGACTGGCCGAGCGAAGCGGCGGCGAACTGGCGCGGCCCGGAGGACGACGAGGACGGCGATCGCACGCACGCGACACCCGATACGCCGACGCTGCGCGACCACTTGCGCGTGCAGCTTTCGCTCACGAACCTGAGCGCGCGCGACCGCGCGTTCGTCGAAATCCTCATCGACGCGCTCGACGACGATGGTTACCTCACGCAGCCGCTCGAGGAGATCGTCGCGCTCCTGCCGGCGGAAGCCGAAGCGAGCGTGGAGGAGCTCAAGATCGCGCTCTGCCACCTGCAGCACTTCGAGCCCGCGGGAGTCGGCGCCCGCTCGCCCGGCGAGTGCCTCTCGCTCCAGATAAAGTCGCTGCGGCAAGATGCGGCGCGCGCGCTCGCGCTCGAGATCGTCGAGAAGCATCTCGAGCTCCTTGCCGCGCGCGACTACGGCAAGCTGAAGGCGCTCACCGGCGCCGATGACGATGCGCTGCGCGCCGCGCAGCGCCTGATTCAGGCGCTCAATCCGCGCCCCGGCGCCGCGTTCGCCAAGATCGAGGCGCGCTACGTGATTCCGGACGTCATTGTGCGCAAGGTGCGCAGCGTCTGGCGCGCGAGCCTCAATCCTGACGCGATGCCGCGCTTGCGCATCAACCGGCTGTACGCCGAGCTCGCCGCCGCAGCGCGCTCCGGCGCCGGCATCTCCTCGCAGCTGCAGGAGGCGCGCTGGCTCATCAAGAATGTGCAGCAGCGCTTCGACACGATCCTTAGAGTCTCGCAGGCCATCGTCGACCGCCAACGCCACTTCCTCGAGCACGGCGAAGTCGCCATGCGGCCGCTCGTGCTGCGCGAGATTGCCTCCACGCTCGGCTTGCACGAGAGCACCATCTCGCGCGTCACGACGCAGAAATTCATGGCGACGCCGCGCGGCACATTCGAACTGAAGTACTTCTTCGGCAGCCATGTGGCGACCGAGGCCGGCGGCGCCGCCTCGTCCACCGCGATCCGCGCGCTCATCAAGCAGCTGGTGGCGGCCGAGGACGCGAAAGCGCCGCTGTCCGACGCGCGCATCTCGCAGATCCTCGGCGAGCAGGGCATCGTCGTGGCGCGCCGCACGATTGCGAAGTATCGCGAATCGCTACAGATTCCTCCGGTTAACCAAAGAAAGGCCTTATGAACCTGAGCGTCAGCGGCCACCACCTGGAAGTGACCCCCGCGCTGCGCAGCTACGTCGAGTCGAAAATCGCGCGCGTGAAGCGCCATTTCGACCATGTGATCGATGCGCACGTCATCCTGACCGCGGACAAGCTGCGGCAGAAGGCGGAGGTGACGCTGCATGTGCGCGGCAAGGACCTGCACTGCGAAAGCGAGGAAGACGATCTCTATGCGGCGATCGATCTCCTTGCCGACAAGCTGGACCGCCAGGTACTGAAGTACAAAGATAAACTGTACGACAAGCGTTCATGAGTCTCGTCGCCCGTATCCTCACCGCATCCCACGTCGCGCTCGACCTGCAGGCCTCGAGCAAGAAGAGGCTGTTCGAGCAGGCCGGGCTGCTCTTCGAGAACCTGGATGGCATCGCGCGAAGCCTCGTGTTCGACAGTCTGTTCGCGCGCGAGAAGCTCGGCTCCACCGGCCTTGGGCAGGGCGTGGCGATTCCGCACGGACGCATCAAGGGACTCAAGGAAGCGCTCGGCGCCTTCGTGCGGCTGGCGCAGCCCGTGCCGTTCGATGCGCCCGACGGCGCCCCGGTGAGTCTGGTATTCGTGCTGCTCGTGCCGGAAAAGGCCACCGAGAAGCACCTGCAAATCCTGTCGGAGCTGGCGCAAATGTTCTCCGACAAGTCGCTGCGCGAGGCGATGAGCCGCGCGCCCGACGCCGCCGCCCTCTACGAGCTGGTCGCCGCATGGCAGCCGGATGCTGCAGGTCAACGTCGCGCGGCTGCATGATGACAATCGTGAGGCCCTCTCCCTCGCCTGGGTCGCGGGGCGGGAGGGCGGGACAACCGTACGCCGCGAGGCCGCCCAAGCCGCCTCGCTGATCGGGCACCTCAACCTCACCCACCCGAATTCGATCCAGGTCATCGGCGCCTACGAAGCCGGCATCGTGGGCGGCTTCGTCGACAAGCTTCTCGAATCCAAACCCGCCGCGGTCATCGTCGCCGACGGCGTGGCGCCGCCGCGCGAGCTCGTCGAGTCGGCAACACGCACGCGCACGCCGCTCTTCACCTCGCCGCTGCCCGCGCCGCGCGTCATCGAACGGCTGGCCCGCTACCTCGCCAAGGCGCTCGCGGAAACCACCGAGCTGCACGGCGTCTTCATGGACGTCCTCGGTCTGGGCGTGCTCATCACCGGCGAGTCGGGCGTCGGCAAGAGCGAGCTCGGGCTGGAGCTCATTAGCCGCGGCCACGGCCTGGTCGCCGACGACGTCGTGGAGGTCTCGCGCATTGCGGCCGGCGCGCTCGAGGGACGCTGCCCGCCGATGCTCATGGACTTTATCGAAGTGCGCGGCCTGGGCCTGCTCAATATCCGCACCATCTTCGGCGAGACCGCGGTGCGCCGGAAGATGAAGCTGCGCCTGGTCGCGCATCTCGCGCGCCCCTCGCCCGGCCAGCGCGACCCGACCGAGCGGCTGCCGCTTGCCGAGTTGAGCGAGGAGATTCTCGGCGTGACCGTGCGCAAGGTGAGCATCCCGGTGGCGGCGGGGCGCAACCTGGCGGTGCTGGTCGAGGCCGCGGTGCGCAACGAGATCCTCAAGCTGCGCGGCATCGACTCCACGGCCGAATTCCTCGCGCGCCAGGCAACGCAGATGGAGAAGGGCGACAACTGACCCAGAGCCTGGTCGTCGTGAGCGGGCTGTCCGGCTCCGGCAAGAGCATCGCGCTCAAGGTCCTGGAGGACGCGGGCTATTACTGCGTGGACAACCTGCCCGCGACACTCCTCCTCGAGGTGGCGGACTTCCTCGCGCTCGAGGCGCACCACGAACGCATCGCGGTAAGCGTGGATGCGCGCAGCGCCTCGCTCCCGGCATTGCCGGAGAACATCGAGCGCCTCAAGGCGCGCGGTTTCGATTGCCGCGTGATCTATCTCGAGGCGAACACGCCCACGCTTTTGCGCCGCTTCTCGGAAACGCGCCGCCGCCATCCGGTTTCCGGCGACATGACGCTCTCCGAGGCGATCGAGCGCGAGCGCACGCTGCTCGCCGGCGTCGCGCCGCTCGGCCAGCGCATCGATACGAGCGAGCTGCAGCCGCGCGTGCTGCAGAACTGGATCCGCGATCTTCTTGGCCTCGGCGCCGGCGCGCTCACGCTTCTTTTCGAGTCGTTCTCCTACAAGCAGGGCGTGCCGCTCGACGCCGACTGGGTGCTCGACGCACGCATGATCGCCAATCCGCACTACGACCCGAAGCTGCGCCCTTACACGGGACGCGACGCGCCGGTCATCGAGTATCTCGAGCACGATGCGCTCGCCCAGCAATGGCTCGCCGACGTACGCGCGCTCCTTGCGCGCTGGCTTCCGGAGATCGTGCGCGAGAACCGCAGCCACGTGACGGTGGCGATCGGTTGCACCGGCGGCCGCCATCGCTCCGTCTACCTCGCCGAGCGCTTGGCGGAGACTTTCCGCGCAGAATGGAAGGTGCTCGTGCGCCACCGCGGCCTCTCGCAAGCGGAGAACTCCGCATAGACGACCTGCCGCTCTTTCCGTTGCTCGCCGTGCTCTTCCCCGGCGGGCGCCTGCCGCTGCGCATCTTCGAGAGCCGCTACATGGATATGGCGAAGGCCTGCCTCAAGGACGGCTCGCCGTTCGGCGTATGCCTGATCCTGGAGGGCGGCGAAGTCGGTACACCCGCCACGCCGGCGGCCGTGGGCACGACCGCACGCATTTCGAGTTGGGACATGCCGCAGCTGGGTCTGTTGCACGTATCCGCCCGCGGCGAACAGCGCTTCCGCATCCGCAGCCGGCGCGTGCAGTCCGACGGACTGGCACGCGCCGCGGTGGACCTTATTCCGCCGGAGAAAGACGACGAAATCCCTGCCGCCCACCGCGGAGCCGTCAGGCTGCTGGAGCGCTTGATCGAGCGGCACCCGGAGCTTCTGGAGCGCCCTCACCGCCTTGATTCCTGCGCTTGGGTGAGCGCGCGCCTCGCCGAACTTCTGCCGCTGCCGCTCACAACGAAGCAGGCCCTGCTTGAACTGGACGACGGGCGCGTGCGCCTGGAGAAAGTGCATGCACTAGTCCGACCGGACTAGGCTGCGCCGTTGAAGTATCGACGCATGTAGCGCACGATCTACATGACGACGACTGTGGCCATCACGCTGTTAAGAGCCCCGTCCGAGAGACCGACTCGACTCCGGAGCCGGTCCACGGTAGGGCCAAACAAAGTGTAGTCGCTGCTCGATCGCCGCTTGAGAGCAATCCCGGAGGGCACGGCTAGCGGTCGTGCCCTTCGTCTTTTGTGTGCACACATTGTCCCGGAGTGCCAAGCACCGCGCTATCGCTACCTTCAGGCGCGCGCTGTCGAGGTTCTCTTCAAATCCTGTAACAGTTTCTTGACTGGCGTCGGCACCGCCGCGGTGATCGCCTCGTCGACTTGGAGCCACACGCCGCGCGCGGTTCGGGTCATCTCGTGCAGCACCGGCTGGATGCGCAACCGGAAATGCGTGAAGCCGTGCTCCATCGGTGGAAGCGCGCGTCCGCGCACTGCGCGCATCATGGCGCGCTCGGGGAAGCACCAAAGCCCGCCCCAGATTCCCGGTGCCGGGCGACGCTCGAGCAGGACCGCGTCGCCCGCGCGGTAGACGAACCACGTGACCATCTTCTGCGGCAAGGGTCTTTTCGCCTTCGGCGCGGGAAGCTCGGCCGTGCGGCCCGTCTTTCGCGCGACGCATTTTGCTCTTACCGGGCAGCTTCCGCATTGCGGCGTGCGGGTGCACAACGTCGCGCCGAGGTCCATGAGCGCCTGTGTGTACGCTTCGATATTCGTGACGGGAAGCAGGCGCTCGGCCAGGCGCCAGAGGTCTTCTTCCGTGCCGAAGCGCCTCGCGATCACGCGCTTCGCGTTGCCGTCGAGGATCGCGGCGCGCTCGCCGAAGGCGAACACCGCGATGGCCGCCGCGGTAGAACGGCCTACGCCCGGGAGCTCTCCAATCCGTTCCGCCGTACGCGGAAACCCGTGCTCGCGGATGAGGCGCGCCGCCTTGTGCAAATTGCGGCCGCGCGCGTAATAGCCGAGCCCGCTCCAGAGTCGGAGCACATCGTCCTCGGACGCTGCGGCCAGCGCGGCCACGCTGGGGTATCGCTGCAGGAACCGCTCATAGTAGGGAACCACCGCCGCCACCTGGGTTTGCTGCAACATGACTTCCGAGAGCCAGATGCGATAGGGATCGCGGGTGCCCTGCCAAGGCAGGTCGTGCCGGCCGTGGGCGCGCTGCCAGCGGATCAGCTTCTGCGCGAAGGACATCGGGTACCATTCTCTCAAAATGGCTGCGTTCATCCTGCGGCGCCTTGCGCAGGCGGTCCTCGTCATGCTGACCGTGGGCTTGATCGCATTCGCGCTGTTCCGCTTCGTCGGCGATCCGGTGACTTTCATGCTTGGCCAGGATGCGACGCCGGAGCAGCGCATAGAAATAACGCGCGCGCTTGGCCTCGATCAGCCGTTTTACGTGCAGTACCTGCGTTTCCTCGGCAATGCGGTGCAGGGCGAGTTCGGGCTCTCGCTGCGCCAAGTGCAGCCGGTGTCGCGGCTCATCGTCGATCGCCTGCCGGCGACGCTCGAGCTTTCGATCGTAGCGGCGCTCTTCGCGCTCCTCTTCGGAATCCCAATGGGCGTATATACCGCGCTCAGGCGCAACTCCTGGTTCTCGCACGTCCTGCTCGCGGTCTCGCTTGCCGGCGTATCGCTGCCAACCTTCCTTATCGGCATCCTGCTCATCCTCGTCTTTTCGGTGCAGCTCGGCTGGATGCCCTCCTTCGGGCGCGGCGAGGTGGTGCAGCTCGGCTGGTGGAGCACCGGGCTTCTCACCGCCTCCGGGCTGAAGGCGCTCGTCCTGCCATCGATCACGCTCGGGCTTTTCCAGATGACCCTGATCCAGCGCCTGGTGCGCTCGGAGATGCTGGAAGTCTTGCGCACCGACTACATCCGCTTCGCGCGCGCCCGCGGCCTCACCGACCGCGCGGTGCACTTCGGCCATGCGCTCAAGAACACGCTCGTACCGGTGATCACCATCACCGGATTGCAGCTCGGAGCGATCATCGCCTTCGCGATCATTACCGAGACCGTGTTCCAGTGGCCGGGGATGGGACTGCTCTTCATCCAGGCCGTGAGCTTTGCCGATGTGCCGGTCATGGCGGCGTACCTGTGCCTGATCGCGCTTTTCTTCGTGATCATCAACCTGGTGGTCGACCTCCTTTACTATGCGGTCGACCCACGCCTGCGCCTCCGACCAATATGACGACGCCTATCGAGCGCATCCGCGCCTACCACCGCGAACTGACGGAGATCCGGCGCGACCTGCACGCGCATCCGGAGCTTTCCTTTACCGAGCAGCGCACTTCCGGCGTGGTGGCGCAATACCTGCACCAGCTTGGCGTCGAAACCCACACGGGACTCGCGAAGACCGGCGTCGTAGGCGTGATCCCCGGCAAGAAGAACGGCGGCCGCGCGATCGCGCTGCGTGCCGACATGGATTGCCTGCCGATGCACGAGCAGAATAGCTTTCCTCACAAATCAAAATATGAAGGCCGGATGCACGCGTGCGGGCATGACGGCCATACCACCATGCTGCTCGGTGCGGCGCGCTACCTGGCCGAGACCCGCAACTTCTCGGGCACCGCCTACATGGTCTTCCAGCCAGCCGAGGAAGGCGGCGGCGGCGGCGAGGTCATGGTGAAGGAAGGGCTCTTCGAGCGCTTCCCGGCCGACGAGGTGTATGCCGTGCACAACTGGCCGGGACTCCCTGCCGGACAGATGGCGGTGCGTGCCGGTCCGGTCATGGCGGCCACTGACGAAGTGCAGATCACGCTGCGCGGGCGTGGCGGTCATGGCGCCATGCCGCAACTGGTCGTTGATCCTGTCGTCGCCGCGGCGCAAGTGATTTCCGCGCTGCAGACGATCGCAAGCCGCAACGTTAGTCCGCTCGACTCCGTAGTGGTGAGCATCTGCTCCATGCAGACGAGCCAGCTCGGCGCCTTCAACGTGATCCCCGAGCACGTGCGGCTTGTCGGCACGGTACGCAGCTTCCGACCCGAAA
>JAICPQ010000058.1 GCA_025929745.1 Burkholderiales bacterium
GATGCGCACGCCATGCCCCGCCGCCACCAGCGCGACGCATGTGTGCGAGCCGATATAGCCGAGTCCGCCGGTGACGAGAACGTTCAAGCGCAAGACCTGATTCGCGCGTAAATCGGTGTGAAGTCGGGCGCCGTTTCGCGCATCAGTTGGTCGAAGGAGTCGATGACGAAATACGTGTCCTGGTAGCGGTCGATCTGATAATCGGTGCGCATGATGCGCTCGAGCTCGAACGGCAGGCGCCGCGGCCTGGGGTCCTCCACGCAGTACGCGAGCTCGCCGCCGGAGGAGAGGAGCCCCGCGCCATAAGCGCGCACGCCGGCCGGCGTATTCATGAGGCCGAACTCGATCGTGTACCAGTAGAGCCGGGCCAGCATCTTCACAGCGTCCAGGCGCATCGCCTTCAGCCCGCCCTTGCCGTATTCATAGAGGTGGTCGGCGTAGGTGCGGTCGAAAAGAAGCGGCACATGCCCGAAGAAGTCGTGGAATACGTCAGGCTCGACGATGTAGTCGAACTCGTCAGGCCGACGCAGCCACACCGTGACCGGAAAGCGGCGGTTGGCGAGGTGAGTGAAGAACGCATCGTCGGGAATAAGGCCCGGCACGGCGACGATCTCCCAGCCGGTCCTGGCCTTTAGCTTGCTCGAGATTTCGTCGAAGCGCGGAATCTTCCGTGCCGCATCCAGCCGCCCGATCGCCTCTATCCATTCCGGGCAGGCATAGCGCGGCACGAGGTTCGACTGGCGTTCGAAGAGACGCCGGTAGAGCGCGTGCTCCTCCGGCGTGTACTCCCCCCACTCCTGCTCGACCGCGTAATCCGGTCCGGCTTTGGAGTAGTCGCCCCGCAAGCCGGCTGTGTTGATCATGCGGCGGGCTTGAGCGCTCCGCGGCGGATCTGGTCGAGCTCCATCGACTCGAACAGCGCCTTGAAATTGCCTTCGCCGAAACCTTCGTCGCCCTTGCGCTGAATGATCTCGAAGAAGATCGGCCCGATTAGCGTCTTCGTGAAGATCTGGAGCAGCAGGCCGCCGCCGGGCGCGCCGTCGATCAGGATCTTGCGCTTCTTGAGCTCGTCCACCGGCTCGCCGTGGCCGGGCAGACGCTTCTCGATGAGCTCGTAGTACGTGTCCGGCGTGTCCAGCAACTCGACCGCGCGCTCGCGCAGCGCGTCCACAGTTGCGTAGATGTCCGTGGCCCCCATCGCGATGTGCTGAATGCCTTCGCCGTGGTACTGCTCGAGATACTCCTGGATCTGCGAGCGATCATCGGAGGACTCGTTGATCGGAATGCGGATCTTGCCGCACGGGCTCGTCATCGCTTTGGACTTGAGTCCCGTGAGCTTGCCTTCGATGTCGAAGTAGCGAATTTCGCGGAAGTTGAAAAGTCTCTCGTAGAACTCCGCCCACTCGCTCATGCGTCCGCGATGGACGTTGTGCGTGAGATGATCGACGTAGGCGAGACCCGCGCCAGCGGGCGCGGCCGCTTGACCCCGCCAGAAATCTTCGAACCCGGGCAGCGGCTTGAAATCGACGTCGTAGATCGTGTTGCCGTAATCGTTCTCCGGATAGCGGTCGACGAGATAGATCAGCGAATCGCCGATACCCTTGATCGCCGGAATGTTGAGCTCACCCGGCCCGGTTCGGCTCTCTACGCCCCAGGCGCCGCGTTCGAGCAGCGCCTCGTACGCCTTCGCCGCATCGCGCACGCGAAAGGCGATGGCGCACACGCTCGGCCCATGCCGCCGCGCGAAGTTCTGCGCGAACGAGCGCGGCTCGGCGTTCACGATGAAATTGACGTCGCCCTGCTTGTAGAGAAGAACGTTCTTGTGACGGTGCCGCGCCACCGCGCTGAAGCCCATGCGCTCGAAGAGAGCGCCGAGCGCCGCCGGGTCGGGCGCCGCGTACTCGACGAATTCGAAACCGTCCGTGCCGATCGGATTATGCGAAGCCATCGCGCAATCTTAGACCCTCGCGCTAACGGGGAGTTTTCGAAAGCCCCGGAAGCGGATGCGCCGGTCGCGCTCGGGGTCGCCGGCTGGCTCGATGCGCGGAAAGCGCGCAAGCAGCTGCCGGAAGGCGATACGCGCTTCCATGCGTGCCACGTTCATGCCCGCGCAGGCGTGATCGCCATGGCCGAAAGCTACGTGGCGATTGGGACGGCGGCCGACATCGAAACGCTCGGCGGCGGCAAACTGGATTGGGTCGCGATTCGCGGCGCCGATGCCCAAGGTGAGAAGCGAACCGGCGGGCAGACGCATGCCGCCGATGTCGAAAGGTTCAAGGAGGCGCCGGTTGTTGAGCTGGATCGGTCCTTCGTAGCGCAGCATCTCTTCGATGGCTGAAGGCAAAAGCGCCGGCTCGATTCTGAGGCGAGCCATCTCGCCCGGATTCTGAAAGAGCAGCCAGAGGCCGTTGCCGATGAGATTGGTGGTCGTCTCATGGCCCGCGTTCAGAAGGAATATGCAGTTGTGATAGAGCTCGAGCGCGCCGATCGTCTCGTCCTGGCTCAAGCGCGTGAGCACGTCGGTATCCGGGTCGCCCGGCTTGCGTCGGCGCTCGGCCACCAAGCGCGCCAGGTATTGCTTGAACTGCTCCACCGCGCTATTGCCGCGCTCGAGCATCGCGGCCGTCGGCCGCGGCTCCAGCCCGGAAAGGATCGCAAGCGACCAGGCGCGTAACGGCCCGCGCTCGTCCTTCGGGATGTCCAGCAGGTTGCCGATCACCTCGACGGGAATGCGCGCCGCGAATGCTTCGATGAAATCGGTTTCCCTGCCGAAGCCGTCGAGCAGGCGATCGACGAGAACGACGACGCCCGCTTCCATGCGCGCGATCGCGCGCTGGTTGAGCGCGCGCATGAGAAGTCCGCGCACGCGCGTGTGCAGCGGCGGATCGTTGAACACCAGGCTCGTGGTGTGGTGCTCGTAAAGCGGAGAGGCGCCGAATTTGGGCTTGAACTCGATCTTCTTGTCGGAGCTCGCGCCGGGATGGCGATACACCGCGACCACATCGTCGTAGCGCGAGAGGAAAAAGCTGCCCGGCTCCAGTTCGTGCACCGGGTCCTGCTCGCGCAGCGCGGCGTAGTAGCGATAGGGATCGTCGTGGAAGTCCTCCGGCACCGCGGTGAGCCGGAAGCCGCGTATATCCATCAGTTATTATCCCGCCCCATGCCGCGCACGCCTCTCGCCGATTTCGCGCCACCGCTCAAGAAACGGCTCGTCGAGCTGTGGGGCGCGCCGCCCAATCTCTACAAGGCGCTCGGCAATCACCCGGAGCTCGTCGCGGCGTGGGCCGAGTTTTCGAAAACGCTGCGCCACGACACGCGCACTCCGCGCGCGCTGCGCGAGCTCGTCATTTTGCGCGGCGCGCAGGTCATGCGCTCGGAGTACGAGTGGGCGCAACATCTCGCGATGGCGCGCAAGGCCGGCGTCTCGGAGGCGAAGATCAAGAACCTGGCGTCGTGGCGCACTTCGTCTGAATTTGCGGAGCAGGAGAAAGCGGCGCTCGCCCTTGCCGAGGCGGTGACCGAGGGACGCGTCAGCGACGAGGTGTACGCGCGGGCGAAGAAACACTTCGACGACCACGACTACGTCGAGCTCGCGCTGGTGGCCGCGTTCTACGCCATGGTGGGGCGCATGATCGACGCGATGGGTGTCGAGCTCGAGCCCGAGATGAAGAACTATTCGCCGAAGCTCGCTTGAAGAACTATCGCTATTACGAGTTCGTGATGGCGGCGTTCGTCACGGTGCTCATCTGCTCGAACCTGATCGGCCCGGCGAAGATCGTGCAGTTCGATTGGCTGCCGTTCGTCTTCGGCGCGGGCGTGCTGTTCTTCCCGATCTCCTACATTTTTGGCGACATCCTCACCGAGGTGTACGGCTACGCGCGCGCGCGGCGCGTGATCTGGGCGGGCTTCGCCGGGCTCGCTTTCGCCTCAGTCATGGCTGCCGTGGTGGTGTGGCTGCCGCCCGCGCCGTTCTGGGAGAACCAGAAGGCGTACGAGACCGCGTTCGGCACCACGTGGCGCATCGCGGCGGCTTCGATGTTCGCCTATTTCTGCGGCGAATTCGCGAACTCGTTCGTGCTCGCGAAGATGAAGATCCTCACCGCCGGGAAGTGGCTGTGGACGCGCACCATCGGCTCGACCATCGTCGGCGAGGCGGTCGATTCCACGCTTTTCTACCCGCTCGCCTTCTACAACTCTGGCCTCATTCCGAACGACAAGCTGCCGGCGATCATGCTCGCGCAGTTCGGGCTCAAAGTCGGGGTCGAAGTCGTGTTCACCCCCATTACTTACAGGATTGTCGGCTTTCTTAAGCGCGTCGAGAACGAGGATCATTACGACCGCGGCACCAACTTTAGTCCGTTCAGCCTGAAGACCTAGAATAGTTCCTCGACCAAGCGGAAGCGGCGGAACCATCATCGCCAAGCTTGGCACGCTCAAGAATCACTCCCGACTACCGGCTCGGCGTGCTCCTGGTACGCGCGGGGCTGCTGCCGCGCTCGCGACTGGACGTCGCGCTCGCGCGACAGCTCGGCGGCAACGGCAAGCTCGGCATGGTGCTCGTCGAGCTGGGCGACCTGGATGAAGCCGAGCTCGACGCGGTTCTCGGACTCCAGGCCTTCCTGCATCAGGCCAGGGCGGAGGACATCATCCTCTTTCTGCGCGCACGCCTCGGCGGCATTCTTATCGGCGCGGGCGCGATTACCGAGGAGCAGCTCCTGCGCGCGCTTCTCCAGCAGGAGCAGACGGGTGAGCCGCTCGGCGAGATTCTCGTGCGGCAAAAGGCGATCAGCCTCGCCGTACGTGAAGGCGCGCTCGGTTTTCAGCGCACGCTGCCGAGCCCGTTTCGAGAACGCTTTCGCCTCGGCGCGATGCTCATCGAGGCGCGCATCGTCGATGCCCTGACTCTCGAAGCCGCCATGCGCCGCCAGCGCGCCGCGCGCGTCAAGCTTGGCGATGCGCTCCTCGAGATGGGCGTGATCACCAAGGACACGCTGCAGGCCTCCCTCAAGCGCCAGCGTCGCCTGCTCGCCGCGGTCGCCACCGGCATGGCGCTCGCGGCCGAAGCGCACGGCATCCCCGCGTAAAAATCGGGGTCAGAGCCCGATTACAGTCAACGCCCACCGCCTGCCGGCCGTTTGTCTGGCATGCCCAGGCAAGCGCGTTTTGTAGTCGGCGGCGTCGCCGCGCACATAACGCAACGCGGCCATAACGGCGATGTGTGCTTCATAGGGCAGAGCGACTACCTGCTCTACCTACTTCACTTACGCGAGCTGAGTGAAAAGCATGGATGTGCGGTGCACGCGTATTGCCTGATGACGAACCATGTCCATTTGCTTCTCACGCCCGACACCGAACGGGCATGCTCGAATCTGATGCGCGACCTGGGCCAGCGCTACGTCCAGCACTTCAATAAGACCCAAGGCCGCAAGGGCACGCTATGGCAAGGCCGCTATTGGGCGAACATCGCGCAATCCGCGCGCTATGTGATCGGCTGTTATCGCTATATCGAGAGAAACCCGGTAGTCGCTCATATGGTGAGCGCCGCCGCGGACTACCCTTGGTCCAGCGCGGCCGTGAATACAGGCGTGCGCGAAGATCGTCTGATCCAGCCGCACGCGGAATACCTCGCGCTTAGTGAGGACGCGCTTCGACGACATTCCGTGTACAGAGACGTACTAAGCCAAGCGCTAGACGCACAACTGGTGCGCGAGATTGGGGAAAGCCGGGACACGGGATATCCATTGGCGAGCGATTCCTTCAAGGCAGAACTTGCCGAGCGCCTTGGTCGGAAAACGGGACCGGGCCAGCCGGGGCGGCCGGAAAAGCGCATCGAAAAGAAATCGGGCTCTGACCACGATTTTTTCAGTATTTGAGGTGACCCGATCTGAACTCGCGCAGGATGCGCGCGAGCTCCGCACGGGCGGGGCTGGGCACGTCGTCCATGACGAAGCGGCCCTCACGTTCGATGTAGTACTGGGCGGCGAGGTCCTCGCCGAGGTTCCAAACGAGGAGGCGCCGGGGGCCGAGCGCGACTTCGGCGACAACCGGGGTTTCAAAGTAACGGGCGAAAGCGCGCTTGAATTCCTCATCGCCAACCCTTTTGCGGTAGTCGCGCAACACTTCGAGCCGGCGCTCGGGGGCGTTGGAAGCTTTGGCCGCGGTCTCGATGTCGCCGTCGGCGAGGAGGCGCAGGACTTTCATAGCGGTTGGGCGTGCGCTGTCCGGGGAATCAGCGTCGAGGAGGCGCTGCTGCGCTGCTGCAGCGCTCGCCATCAACATCAAGAGAAGAAAAAGCCAACGGGGCCCCCGCCTTCGCGGGGGCGACGTATCTAATTCAAGCCGCCGCACGCTGCGCGGGCTGACCGGCCTCGTAGCGGGCGAGGAGTTCCTGCCACTTCTTGCGCGCCGGCGCGAGGTTGCGCGCCTTGATGTGGCCGAAGCCGCGGATCTCGTCCGGGATGGCCGCGATCTCGAGCGCGAGGGCTTGGTTCTGCGAGTTCAGGCGCGCGAGCAGCCGCGCGACCGTGTCCTCGTACTCGCTGATCAAAGCGCGCTCGGTGCGCCGCTCTTGCGTATAGCCGAACGGATCGAGCGCGCTGCCACGCAGGAATTTGAAGTTCCTCAGCACCTTGAAGACGGGCAGCATCCAAGGCCCGAAGCGCATCTTCTCCTCTTTTCGCGTGAGAAGCGGCGGAGCGAGGTGGTAGACCACGCGATAGTCGCCCTCGAACATGGTCTCGATCTTCTTGCGGAAGTTCGGGTCGGCGTGCAGGCGCGCGACTTCGTATTCATCCTTGTACGCGAGCAGCTTCGCGTAATTGCGCGCCACGATTTCGGCCAGCTTCTCGTCTTTTGCGCGCACCTTTTCAACCAGCGCGCGGTAGCGGTCCGCATAGGCGCGGTTCTGATACTCGGTGAGGAACCTGACGCGGCGCTCGATAAGCTCGTCCAGATTGCGAGAGAAGTGCTGCTCGATCGGGATCACTTCCGCGGGCATGGCGATGCGGCGCACCTTCTCGAGATCGAGCGCCGCGCGACGACCCCAGACGAAGCTCTTCCTGTTGAATTCGACCGCCACGCCGTTCAGCTCGATCGCGCGCTCGAGCGACTCGGCGGCGAGCGGGATCCAGCCCTTCTGGTACGCGTAGCCCAGCATGAACATGTTGGTCGCGATCGCGTCGCCCATGAGGCCGGTGGCGATGGCCGTGGCTTCGACAAACTCGGCCTTTTCGCACGACTCCGCCACATCCTTCGTGAGATCGGTGCCGGGGAGCTGCCAGTTTGGATTGCGTACGAACTCGGCGGTGGGTGTGACCGAGGCGTTCACGAGCGCGCGCGTGCGCTTCGGGGCCATCTTGGCGAGCGACTCGGTGCTCGCGGTCACGACCAGGTCGCAGCCGAGCACCAGATTCGCGCAGCCCGTGTCGATGCGCGTGGCGTGCATCTGATCCGGCGATGCCGCGACCTGGACATGGGACATCACGGCGCCGTACTTCTGCGCGAGGCCGGACATGTCGAGCACCGTCACGCCCTTGCCTTCGACGTGCGCCGCAACGCCGATGATCTGTCCGATGGTGATGACGCCGGTGCCGCCGATGCCGGTGACAAGGATGCCGTACGGCGCAGCCAGACTCGGAATCTGCGGAGACGGGACTTCGCCTTCGGTTTCCTTGGGCGCCGCTTGCCCTTTGCGCAGGCGCCCGCCCTCGATGGTGACGAAGCTCGGGCAGAACCCCTTCACGCACGAATAGTCCTTGTTGCATGACGACTGGTTGATCTGACGCTTCCGGCCGAACTCGGTTTCGAGCGGCTCGACCGAGAGGCAATTCGACTTGACCGAGCAGTCGCCGCACGCCTCGCACACCATCTCGTTGATCAAGACGCGCTTCGCGGGATCGGGATATTCGTCGCGCTTCCTGCGCCGGCGCTTCTCGGAAGCGCAGGTCTGGTCGTAGATGAGCGCCGACACCCCGTTGGTTTCCCGGAGTTCGCGCTGAACTGCATCCAGGTCGTCGCGGTGACGGATCGTGACGCCCTTGGCCCACGCGGTTGCGGCCGGGTACTTCGTCGGCTCATCGGTGACGACAACGATCGGCGCCACGCCTTCGGCCGCGAGCTGGCGCGAGATCGTGGGCGGATCGAGCGGACCGTCGTGGCGCTGGCCGCCGGTCATGGCGACGGCGTCGTTGTAGAGGATCTTGTAGGTCATTCTGACCTTCGCCGCGACGGCCGCGCGGATCGCGAGGATCCCGGAATGGAAGTACGTGCCGTCGCCGAGGTTCGCGAAGATATGCTTCTCTTTGGTGAACGGCGCCTGGCCAATCCACGGCGCGCCTTCGGCACCCATATGCGTGAAGGTCGCGGTCGAGCGGTTCATCCACACGGCCATGAAATGGCAGCCGATGCCGGCGGTGGCGCGGCTGCCTTCGGGAACGCGAGTGGACGTGTTATGCGGGCAGCCCGAGCAGAAATAGGGTTGGCGCACCGCCGTGACGCGCGGCCGCCTCAGGATCTTTTCCTTGAAGTCGAGGAACGCGAGGCGCTCGCGGAACTGGGACCCGAGTCGATTCGCCATCCCGAGCTTCTCGAGGCGCTGCGCGATCGCCTTGGCGACCATCGCGGGTGAATGCTCGTAGTGCGCAGGCAGGAGCCAGGTGCCCGCCGGCCGGCCGCCACTGCGGCTCCATTCGCCCGAGTCGTCGAACTTGCCGACGACGCGCGGTGCGCGCACGCCTTCCTTCCAGTTGTAGAGCTCTTCCTTGATCTGGTACTCGATTAGCTGCCGTTTCTCCTCGACGACGAGGATCTCTTCGAGTCCGTCGGCGAAGCGGCGCGCGCCTTGCGGTTCCAGCGGCCACGACATGGCGACCTTGTAGACCCGAAGGCCGATGTCGCGCGCCACGTCTTTCGTGATGCCAAGATCGTTGAGCGCCTGCATCACATCGCCGTACGACTTGCCGGTCGTGACGATGCCGAGGCGCGCTTTCGGCGAGTCGTAGACGATGCGGTCCAAGCCGTTCGCGCGCACGTAGGCGAGGGCGGCGTAGACCTTCCAGTCGAGGATGCGCGCTTCCTGCTCGAGGATCCCGTCGGGCCAGCGGATATTGAGGCCGTCGGGCGGTAGCACAAAGTCGCCAGGCGTGCGGACCGCGACCCGGTTGGCGTCGACGACGACCGATGCGCCGGACTCGACGATGTCGGTGACGCACTTGAAGGCCACCCAGCAGCCCGAATAGCGGCTCATCGCGAAGCCGTGCAGGCCAAGGTCGAGGTAATCCTGGACGTTCGCCGGGTTGAGAACCGGGATGAGGCACGCCTTGAAGATGTGCTCCGACTGGTGCGGGAGCGTCGATGATTTCGCGCCGTGGTCGTCGCCCGCCAGTACGAGCACGCCGCCGTGCGTCGAAGTGCCCGCGGCGTTCGCGTGCTTGAACACGTCGCCGCACCGATCGACGCCGGGGCCCTTGCCGTACCACATGCCGAATACCCCGTCGTAGCGCGCCTTGGGAAACATCGTCACCTGCTGCGTGCCCCAGATTGCGGTGGCGGCGAGATCTTCGTTGAGCCCCGGCTGGAAGCGCACGTGACTTTTCTCGAGGTGCGCTCTTGCGCGCGCGAGCGTCTGGTCGAAGCCGCCGAGCGGGGAGCCGCGGTAGCCCGAGATGAAACCCGCGGTGTTGAGGCCGGCGCCCAGGTCGCGTTCGCGTTGCAGCATCATGAGGCGCGCCAGCGCCTGCATGCCGGTCAGAAAGACCGTGCCGTTTGCCAGGGTGTACTTGTCTTCGAGGCTGAACATCGTTCAGTTAGACAGGGGAGCGCGCCTTGATTCTCGGTTTCGGCGGGAAATCGGGGTCAGAGCCCGATTTCCGCTCGTCGGACGCCGATTTCTCTCGGTCCCAGTATGGCTCAGGGCCGAATGAGTCGGCCAGGAATTCAATGAACGCACGCGTCTTTGCGGGCAGGTGCCTGCGATGAGGATAGACCGCGTAGATGGCCACGTCGCTCGCGAAGGTATAGCCCGGAAGTAGCGAAACGAGCGATCCGTCTTCCAGGTGACGGCGTACGTCCCAGGTGGACTTCAGCGCGATCCCAAGGCCCGCGAACGCCCATTCGCGCAGCACCTCCCAGTTATCGCAGGCATAGCGGCCGGTGACGCGTACCGAGCCGGCTTTGCCGTCGGGCGCGCGGTAGTCCCAGTTCATCGCAAAGTCGGTGGTCGTGAGGCAATTGTGCTTCGCAAGATCCTCGGGCGTCGCCGGCGTGCCGTTGCGGCGGAGGTATGCCGGACTTGCGCATACGACGCGGCGATTGGGCGCGAGCCGGCGCGCGGCGAGCGCCGAGTCGGCAAGGTCGGCGATGCGGATCGCCAGATCGAAGCCTTCCTCGACGAGGTTGACGGTGCGATCGGAGAGGCTGAGCGCGATCTGCACGTTCGGATAGAGCTGGGCGAACTTCGGGACGAGCGGCGCGACGTGCTGGTTGCCGAACGATGCGGGCAGCGCGACGCGCAGCACGCCCCGGGGCTCGGCCCGACCGGCGGAAACGGCCGCGTCGGCCTCCTCGATGTCGGCGAGCACCCGGGTACAGGTTTCGTAGTAGGCGGCGCCTTCGTCAGTGAGGTGCAGGCTCCGGGTGGTGCGGTTTACGAGCCGCACGCCGAGCCGCGCTTCGAGGGAAGCGAGCCGTCGGCTCACTACGGCCGGCGACATGCCCAAGTCGCGTGCGGCCGCCGAAAGGCTGCCGGTCCCCACCACCTTGGCGAAAATCGTCAGCTCCTGCAGCGCGTTAGGCATCTTTGCGGAATCAGCAAAAGTGTTTTACGATTCCAGCGTATTCTAAGCGCGCCAGCAAAGCCGTACAGTTGTTGCGTTGCAGCAGCCCGGTTGGTTCCTCCTCCTCCTCCAATACCGTCGGGCTGATCGGGGGGCAGGCCCAAAAGCCTGCCCCCTTATTTTTTCTACGGCGAGTTGTTTAAAAAATCGGGCTCAGAGCCCGATTTCGCGCCTATCGACGGACGCTTACGCCGCCGGCGAGATCTTCTCGAGCCGGTAGCCGTAGTTGTAGATCGGTACCACCCGGTAACCCGATTCCGGGCGCAGGTCGAGTTTCTTGCGGACCTGGCTCACGTGCGTATCGACGGTGCGCGTGGCGAGGTCTCCGGTGCGCCCCCATACGCTTTCCTGCAGATGTCCGCGCGAAAGCAGGCGCCCGATGTTGCGGAAAAGCGTGACGGTGAGCTCGAATTCCTTTGGCGTGAGGTCGATGACCACGCCGTCGCGGCGCACTTCGGCGCGCTGGGTGTCGATCTCGAACGGCGGGAAGGAGAGCTGCTTTTTCTCCTCGGTCGGATAGGCGCGGCGCAGCAGGGCGTGCACGCGCGCGAGGAGTTCCTGTCGGCGCACCGGCTTCACCATGTAATCGTCCGCGCCGTGCTCGAGCGCAAACACGATGTCCTGCTCGGAGTCGCGCACGGTGACGAAGAGAACCGGGACGGACTTCGACACATTGGCCCGGATCCACATCAGGACCTCGGCGCCCGAGACGTCGGGCACCTGCCAGTCAAGCATGAACAGGTCGAAGCTCTCGCGCCCGGCCTGCTTCATTGCCTCGCGCCCGGCGAGATAGGCGTGGACGTCGTGGCCGTCTTCGGAGATCCAGCGCCGCAAGAGCGCGAGCTGGTCGGGATCGTCTTCTAGAATCGCGATGCGCAAACCGATGCCTCC
>JAICPQ010000237.1 GCA_025929745.1 Burkholderiales bacterium
GGGCCGAGCGAGGTGATCGCGCCGCGCGCTTATAAGTGGAGCGATCACGGCTGGAACGGCCGGCCGTGGAACGACGCGGTCATCTACGAGCTGCACGTCGGCGCGTTCACGCCGGAAGGTAAATACAGCGGAGTGGCGAAAAAGCTCGGCGTGCTGCGCGACCTCGGCATCACCGCGATCGAGCTGATGCCGCTCGGGGATTTTGCCGGGAGGCGCAACTGGGGCTACGACGGCGTGCTGCCCTATGCGCCGGATTCGGTTTACGGGCGTCCCGAGGACCTGAAGGCGCTCGTCGACGCGGCGCACGCCGCGAACATGATGGTGTTCCTCGATGTGGTCTACAACCACTTCGGCCCGAAGGGGAACTACCTGCCGCGCTACGCGCCGCAGTTCTTCACCAACCACTACAAGACCCCGTGGGGCGCCGCGATCGACTTCTCGAACGAAGTGGTGCGCCGTTACTTCATCGAGAACGTGCTCTACTGGCTCGAGGAATACCGCTTCGACGGGCTGCGCTTCGACGCGGTGCACGCGATCATCGACAGGTCGCCGAAGCACATCCTGGTCGAGGTCGCCGAAACCGTGCGCGCGAAGTACGGCGAGTCCAGACACCTCGTGCTCGAGAACGACGCCAACCTCGCGCGGCTGCTCGGCCCGGGACGCTACACCGCGCAGTGGAACGACGATTCACACCACGCGTATCACGTGCTCGCCACCGGCGAGCTCGACGGTTACTACTCGGCGTACGGCGAAGCGCCGGCGCGGCATCTCGCGCGCTGCCTCGCGGAGGGCTTCGCCTACCAAGGCGAAATCTCGGCCTTCAGCGGCGGGCGCCGCGGCGAGCCGAGCACGCATCTCGCGCCTTCGTCGTTCGTCGACTTCATGCAGAACCACGACCAGGTTGGCAACCGCGCGTTCGGCGAGCGTCTTGCGATGCTCGCGACGGAGCGCACGCTCAAGGCGCTCTCCGCGATCCAGCTTCTTGCGCCCTCGCCACCGCTCATTTTCATGGGCGAAGAGTGGAGCTGCAGGCAGCCGTTCCTCTTCTTCTGCAACTTCGAGGGTGAGCTCGCCGAGGCCGTGCGCAATGGGCGTCGCGAGGAATTCGCGCGCTTCGCCGCTTTCCAGGACCCGCAGGCGCGCAGCCGCATCCCGGATCCGCTCGCCGAGGCCACCTTTCGGCAATCGGTGCTCGACTGGAGCAAGCGCGACGCCATCACGATCGCCCACTACAAGAAGCTTCTCCTCCTTCGCGCGCGCGCCATCGCGCCGCGCAAGTTCGGCCCAGGCAAGTACCGCATGCTCGGCGAGCGCGCTTTCGAGGTGCGCTGGGAAGGCGGCCTCACGCTGATCGCCAACTGCGGCGACCAGACCGTCTCGGTGCCGGAGGTCCCGCCGCAAGCCCCGTTGTGGTCGAACGCACGGCCGGGTGCGCCGTGGTCCGTCAACTGGTGGCTTGCCGCCAAGTGATGCGATGAACAAACCGGGGTCTGACCCCGAATTTCAAGAGGTCGCATCCGGCTACCTCGACGTCTGGGGGAAAGAGCGCACGATCGACGCCGAAGTGCGCGCGGCGCTCCGCAAGGCCTTGGGACCGCAGCGCAAGGCGCGCGAGCTCGACCTCGAAAGCGGGCGCTGCTACCAGCCGGAAGTCCTCGAGAATGAGCGCCTCTGGGGCTTCATGACGCAGCTCTACGGCCTGCGCTCGCAGCGCAACTGGGGCATCGGCGACTTCGGCGATCTCCGGCGGCTGATCGAAATCGCGGCGCGCCTCGGCGCCGCGTTGGTCGGAGTGAACCCGCTGCACGCGACGCAGGGCAGTCCGTACAGCCCTTCGAGCCGCCATGCGCTGAACGTGCTCTATATCGACGTGCAAGCTTTCGAGCCCTCCGACAAGCTCCGCAAGCGCGCCAAAGTGCTGCGGGACGCCGAGCTCGTCGACTACGAAGCGGTGCGGCGGCTCAAGCTCGAGGTTCTGGAAGCTGTCTTCAAGAAGCAGAAAAGGAAGGTCGCGCTTCCGGCCAGGGGCCTGCGCGACTTCGCGGTATTCGAGGCGCTGCGCGAGAAGTACGGGGGCGGCTGGCAGAGCTGGCCGGAGCCGTATCGCGACCCGAGATCAGCGAAAGTCGCGGCGTTCGCGAAGGACAACCCGCGCGTCGCGTTCCACGCCTGGCTGCAGTGGCTCGCGCGCGAGCAGCTCGACGCGGCCCAGCGCTACGCGCACGAGCTCGGTATGCCGATCGGTCTCTACGTCGACCTCGCGCTAGGAGCGGACCGCGGCGGCGCCGAGCTCTGGTCCGACCAGGACTCCTACGCGCTCGGCGTCTCGTGCGGCGCGCCGCCCGACGAGTTCAATCCGCTGGGCCAGGATTGGGGCCTGCCGCCTTACTCGCCGCGCGCGCTGCGCGCGAAGGCGTATCAGCCGTTCGTCGATCTCCTGCGCGCGAACATGCCGCAGGGCGGGGCGCTGCGCATGGACCACGTGATGGCGCTCTCCCGGCTATGGTGGATTCCCCGAGGCGAGAAGCCCGAGCGCGGCGGTTATGTCCACTATCCGTTTCATGAGCTGCTGGCGGTGCTCGCCGCGGAAAGCCGGCGCGCGCGCTGCCTCGTCATCGGCGAGGACCTTGGCACCGTGACGCCGGAGATGCGAGCCGCGTTGAACGCGGCCGGCGTACTCTCGTACCGGCCACTCCTTTTCGAATCCGGTCCACCGGCCGCCTACCCGCGCGAGGCGCTGGTTTGCTTGAGCACGCACGACCTGCCGACGTGGCGCGGCTACTGGGAAGTGCACGATCTCAAGCTGCGCAAGCGCCTCAAGCTCACCAAGGATTTCGACCATGAGGTCGCGATGCGCGAGGCCGACAAGAAAAAGGTCGCCGCGGCGCTCGAGCAAGAAGGCTTCGACCTTTCCGCGCGCTCGGCGCACGCGTTCATCGCGCGCACGCCGGCCAAGCTCGCGATGCTGCAGCCCGAGGACGTCTTCGGCATGCTCGAGCAGGCGAACCTGCCGGGCACGGTCGATCAGCATCCCAACTGGCGGCGCAAGCTTCCCGTGCCGCTCGAGAACTGGCAAGCGCACCCTGAAGTGGCCGCGCTGCCCCGGATCATGGCCGAGCGCGCGGTGCGCATCAAAGCGCCCGTCGCGACCTACCGCTTCCAGTTCCACAAGAACTTCGGGTTCACCGATGCGACGAAGCTCGTGCCTTATCTCGCGCGCCTCGGCGTGAGCCATGTGTACGCCTCGCCGTTCCTGAAAGCGCGCCCGGGCAGCACGCACGGCTATGACGTCATCGATCACCGCCAGGTCAATCCGGAGATCGGCACCGAAGCGGAGCTGAAGACCCTCATGCAGACGCTCAAGAAGCACGGCATGGGCATGGTGGTAGACCTCGTGCCGAACCATATGGGCGTGCTGCACGCCGACAACGAATGGTGGCTCGACGTGCTGGAGAAAGGCAAGGCGTCGCCGTACGCGCGCTTCTTCGACATCGACTGGGCGCGCGGCAAGCTGCTCCTGCCGGTGCTGGGCAAGCACTATGGCGAGGCGCTCGAGGAGCTCAAGCTCGAGCGTAAAGGCGGAAAGTGGAGCGTGCGCTATTACGAGCACCGTTTCCCGCTGAACGCCGCGTCCAGGCGCAACCTCAGGAAGCCGCCGAAGGACTCACTCGAGCTTCACCGCCTCCTCGAGAAGCAGTATTACCGGCTCTCGTACTGGCGCGTCGCCTCCGACGAGATCAACTATCGCCGGTTCTTCGAGATCACGGAACTCGCCGGCGTGCGGGTCGAGGACAAGGCGGTGTTTGAGGCGACGCACAGCTTCGTCGCGCGGCTTGCGAAGGAAGGCGGCATCGACGGCGTGCGCATCGACCACCCCGACGGCCTCGCCGATCCACGCGAGTA
>JAICPQ010000126.1 GCA_025929745.1 Burkholderiales bacterium
CGCCCCAGCTGTAGGAGGCAAGCCCCTGCTGCACGATCGCGCGGTGCAGCCGCCCGGCGGGCACGTCGCCGAGCACGTTCGCGAGCACGTCCAGCGCCGGAAAATCCGGATGGCTGCCCGCCGGTAACCGGTATAGCGCCGAGACGATCTGCGTATCGCCGACGCGCTCCAGGCGTACGCGCCGCTCTCCGTCCTGCGTCGGCTCGTCGGTATAGAAAACCGGCAGCACGCGCGCCGGCCGCGGGATCGCTGCGAAGTGCTTCTGCGTGAGCGCAACCGCGCGCGCCTCGTCGAAGCGTCCGGCGACGATCAGCACGGCGTTATCGGGCTGGTACCACGTGCGGTAGAAGGCTTGCAGCCGGTCGATCGGCACTTTCTCGATGTCGGCGCGCTGGCCGATGATCGGATTGCCGTAGTTGTGCCAGGGAAAGGCGAGCTGCTGCATGCGCTGGAAGAGCACGCCGCCCGGGTTGTTCTCGCCCATCTCGAATTCGTTGCGCACTACGGTCATCTCGCTGTCGAGATCCTCCTTGGACACGAACGAATTCACCATGCGATCGGCTTCCATCGCGATGGCCCATTCGAGGTTGTCGTCGGTAGCGGCAAGGGTTTCGAAGTAGTTCGTGCGGTCGTTGGACGTGGTGCCATTCCAGCGCCCGCCCCGGCGAGTGAATTCTTCCTTCAGATTCGGGTGGCGCTTGGAGCCCTTGAAGAGCAGGTGCTCCAGAAGATGCGCCATGCCTTTCTCGCCGTAACCCTCGTGCCGCGAACCGACGAGGTAAACGATGTGCACGGTGACCGTGTCGGCGCCCGGATCGGGCAGCGTGAGCAGCTTCAAGCCGTTCGATAGCTGCCACTCGGTGATTCCCTCGACGCTGTGGGTCTTCTTCGGCGCTTCGGCGGCGAGCGCCGCGGTCGCGAGAAAAAGGAAGAGAAGAAAGAAGAAGCGGTTTATTTGAGCCATGCGAAGAAGTGCAATGCGGCCAGGCCGGCGAGGATCGTAGCGAACGTCATGCGCCAGCGCCATGCCACTGCGATTGCGACAACGCCCGCTGGCAATTGTTCATTCTTCACGAGCACTTCCGGCGCCCAGATCGCTGTGAGAACCGCCGCCGGCACGTAGCGCAGCGCTCGGCGGAAAAGCGCGGGCAGCTCGATGCCCGGCGGCAGCACGAGGAACGCGGCGCGCAGCGCGAAGGTGACGAGCGCCATGCCGATGAGCGTGAGCCAGAGCGTCATTTGCGCTTGGCGAAGACAAGGCCGGCGGCGATTCCGGTCGCGGCCGCGAGAATGATGTTGAGTCGCAACGGCACGTCCTGGAAAGCGACTACCGCCACGGCCGCGGCGAGTGCCGCGATCACGGTGGCGCGGTCGCGCAAGAAGGGGATCGAAAGCGCAATGAAAGCGAGCGGTGCCGCGAACTCGAGTCGCCAGGCGGGGGGGACACCGGCGCCGATCAGGATTCCGGCGAGCACCGCGCCCTGCCAGACGGCCCAGACCAGAAGCCCGGCGCCGAGGAAGTATTCGAACTTGCCGGGATCCTGCGGATGCTCGGCGAAGCGGTTAAGCACCAGCGCGTAGACATTGTCGGCGGTGAGATAGGCGACGGTGAGGCGCTGCGTGAGCGGCGCGTGCGCGAAGTAGGTGCGCAGCGACGCGCTGTACATCATGAAGCGCAGGTTGATCACGAGCGTGGTAAGGACGACAAGCACGATGGGCGTGTTGGAGGTGAGGAGCTGCGCCGAGGCGACCATCGAGGCGCCGGCAAAGACCACGATCGACATGAGCATCGCGACGAGCGGCGGAATGCCGCTCGCCACCATGGCGACCCCGGTGATGATGCCGAAGGGAATCACGGCGAGCAGCACGGGCAGCGTCGCCCGCGCCCCGGCGGTGAAGTTACGTTTTACCTCGATGCTCCTGGAGACAGGCGCGCAGCTCGTCGCCCTGCTTGTCCTTGCAGGCTGCGCGCGCCTTCTCGCGCTCTTGCGCCGCCTTCTTGATCTGCGCCTCGCACTTTGCCGGGTCCGTGGTCTGTGCGCACAGCTCGCGGCGCATGCACGCGCGATACTCGGCATCCTTGCCCTTCACTGCCTCGCACGCGCTCGCGGCCTTGCCGTAGGCTGCTTTACCTTTGGCGAACCGCGCTTCGCACGCCTTCGGGTCCTTCGTTTGCGCGCACAGCTCGCGCTGGACGCACGAGCGCCGCTCCTCGGCCGCCTTGCCCTCGCATGCCTTCACTGCCTTTTCGTGCGCGTCCTTCAGCGCCTGGCGGCGCGCGGCCTTGTCGTCGGTCTGCGCGTGCAGCGCGCCGCTCGCCGCCAGCATGACGATCACGATGGAAGATTTCAAAGCTGCTTGAGCATCGTCGCGGCGTCGGAGACCTCGAACTTGCCCGGCTGCTCGACGTTCAGCTGTTTCACCACGCCGTTGTCGACGAGCATGGAGAAGCGCTGCATGCGCGTGCCCATGCCGCGCGGGTTAAGGTCGAGCTCGAGGCCGAGCGCCTTCGTCCACTGCGCGCTGCCGTCGCCGAGGAAGCGGATCTTGCCGAGCGCCTTCTGATCACGGCCCCAGTGCGCCATGACGAACGCGTCGTTGGTCGCGACGCACCAGATTTCGTTCACGCCCTTCTTCATCAGCTGGTCCATGTTTTGCACGTAGCTCGGCACGTGCTTCGCCGAGCAGGTGGGCGTGTACGCGCCGGGCAGGCCGAAGATCGCGATCTTCTTTCCCTTGGCCGCCTCGGCTACGTTCACTTCCTTCGGCGCCATCGCGCACTGCGTCGCCGAGTCGAATTCGGTGGATTCCATCAGTTTTCCGTCGGGCAACCGGTCGCCGACTTTGATCGCCATGGCGCTTGTCTCCTGTGGGTCGTCTTTTGGGGAGGCGAAATGATACCTTCTGCCCGCAGCCATGCGACATCTCGCCACCACGCTCGTCGTCATCGCCGCAGTCATCGGCGGGGCGGGGATTTTCGTTTTCATCACCGAGCGCGGCGTGGCGAACGAGATCAAGGGGTTCGTGCTGCTCCTGATCGCCGCGGTGTTGTTGATCGGCGGCTGCGTGCTGCGCGAGCTTTCCGCGATTCGCCGCGCCCTGGAGCGGAAAAGCTCCTGATCGTGGACATCGCTACGCGGGCGCAGCGCTTGCTCTAATTCTTGCGATGCTGCACAAGGTCAGGGACTTGCACGGAGATGCGATCCATGCCGAGGACGGCGAGGTGGGCTCGGTCGACGACGTCTACTTTGACGGCGACGCGTGGGACGTGCGTTACCTGCTGGTGAACGCGCGGCGGTGGATTCCCGGCCGCAAGTACCTGGTTTCGCCGATCGCGATCGACCGGGAGCGTTCGGTCGCGCCCGGCGACATTCGCGTCGAGCTCACGCGCGAGCAGATCAGCCGCTGCCCCACACCGCCCGAAGCCGCGAACCTCTGCTCGAGCGCAGCGGTGATCGGCTGCGACATCGAGGCGACCGACGGCGGCGTCGGCAGTGTCGCGGATCTCGTGATCGACGACGAAACCTGGGAGATCACCGATGTGCTCGTCGATTCGCGCACCTGGCTTCCGGGCAAGCTGTTGCTCATTTCGCCCCAAGTCATCGAACGGATCGACTGGCCTGAGAAGAAGGTCCACCTACGCCTCGCACGCGAGGACATCCTGCAGGCGCCCGAGGTTCAGCTCTAGGCAGGGCGCGCGCGCCGAATCCGCAGCCGGACTTTTCTGTGACTTTTCTCCGGCCGAGCGACGCTTTTGAAAAAGCGGTATTCTTCAGACATCGTTTCATGAATAGAAAGTAGCGCCATGAAACACATCGCATTTTTAGTGATCGCGTTCTTCGTGGCCGCGGTTGTGGCTCAGGACAAGCCGCCCGTCAAGGAAGCGGTGAAGCCGGAAGCGACGAAGGAAGCCGCAAAGCCGGCGGCAGAGACAAAAAAGCAGGCGGCCGCCGGTCCGCGCCGCGCCGGCAGGCGTTGGACCGAGGACGCGCGGCACTGCCTCGAGCGTCCCACCAACACCGAGATCATCAAGTGCGCAGAAGAGTATCTTTAGAGGGCGGCCGCGGCGCGGCGTTGGGCGGGCCGCTGGCGAAGTCCAGAGCCACGTAGAAGTCGCTGCGGCCGCGACGCACGAGAAGTCCCAGCGTACCGTTCGCCTGCTGCGCGAGCAGCCGGTTGAATTCCTCCAGGTTCTTCACCTTCGTCTGGTTCACCCCGTAGACGACGTCGCCGATGCGCAATCCGGCGCGCTCGGCGAGTGACCCGGCTTTTACGATCGCAAGACCGAAGGGTAGTCCCACCGAACGCAAAGCCTGCGGCGGCAGCTCGCGCAGGCTCAAGCCCGTGTCCGGACTGTCGATGGTCACCAAACGCAGGCCCGTCGTCTCCGGAGCAGGGGTGCACGAGGAGAGGCAAACCAGCACCAAGAGCCAAAAGTAACGCATTTGTAGTCCGCGCCAAGTCCCTGCAATCAAGAGGCCCGGGGACGGAGCGGCGCTTGCTCCTCACGGCTCAGTCGGAAGCCTGTAACCGCTTCCGCGTCGTATAAGTTCTACAGGAAAGGATGGAGAAACATGAAGCGATTGGCGCTCTTCTTCCTGCCGCTCGCCGCGTGCGCCATGACGGAACCGCCTGTGTCCGAGATGGCCGCCGCGCGTGAGATGGTCGCGCAGGCGCGCGCGATTGCGGCGCAGGATGCTCCGCAGGATCTGGCCACGGCGCAGAGCAAGCTGGCGCACGCCGAAGCCGCGATGCAGCGCGAGCACTACGAGCATGCACGGCTTCTCGCCCAGCAGGCCGAAGCCGACGCCAAGCTTGCCTGGACCAACGCCGAGAAACTGCAGGCGCAGCGCGCGCTGCGCGAAGAGAGGAGCGGGCGATGAAGACATCGCTGAAGTTGAGCTTGATGGCTGCTGTGCTCGCCGCCGGTGGCTGCGCAACCCTTAGCCCGGAGGCCGAGCGCCAGCTCGAAGAAGCGCGCGCAAGCTACCGGTTCGTCTCGGAAGACCCGCGCGTGCAGCGCTACGCTGCCGTGGAGCTCGCTTCCGCCTCGACCGCCCTGCGCGAGGCCGAACGCCTCGCCGCCGAAGGCGGCAGTCCGGAGCTTGTCGAGCACAACGCCTATCTTGCCGAGCGTCGCTCGCGCACGGCACTGGGCACCGCACAAATTCGCCAGGTCGAGGCCGACATCGCCGTGGCGCGGGAAGACCGTCGCCGTACACAGCTCGAGGCGCGCGAGCGGGAAGCCGCCGCAGCGCGTGCCCGCGCGGAGCAGGCCGAAGCCGCGCGTCGCGAAGCCGAGCAACGTGCACAGCTCCTCGCGCGCGAGCGCGTGGAAAAAGAAAAGGTGTCAGTTGCCGCCACCGAACTGGCCGCGGAGGTGAAGCGGCTGGAAACCGAGCTCGCCGACGTGCGCGCGAAGCAGACCGACCGCGGCTGGATCCTGACGCTGAAGAACGAGCTCCTGTTCGATTCCGGTGGAGCGACGCTCAAGTCGGGGGCGCAGCGCGCGCTGGATAACCTCGCGCAATTCCTGCGCAAGCACCCGGAGCGCGACCTCGCCATCGAGGGCTTCACGGATTCCATCGGGTCGCCGGACTCGAACCAGCGCCTCTCCGAGCGCCGGGCGCACGCGGTCAAGGATGCACTGACCGGCCGCGGCATCGAATCGTGGCGCATCCATGCGCGCGGCTACGGACCGTCGTTCCCGGTTGCTTCGAACGCAACCGAGACCGGGCGTCAGCTGAATCGACGCGTCGAGATCGTGATCAATCCTTCGTAAGAAGTTTTCTATCCCACTTCCACGGGGACGTAGACCGTCGCCTCGCCCCGGCGCACGAGGAGGGCGACGCTGTCGCCGCTTTTTTGCTCGGCGATCAGGCGGTTGAAGTCCTCCAGGCTCTTCAGCGCCTCACGACCCACGCCGACGATGATGTCTCCCGGGCGTAGAGGCGTGCGCGAGCCTTCGGCGCTCTCGATAACGAGGCCGTAGTCGATACCGAGCGCCTTGCGCTGCGCGGGCGCAAGCTCGCTCACGACAAGGCCTAACCGATTGGGCTTGCTCGTCTTGTCCGGCGCCGGCTTCGGCGCCTTTGCCTCGGCGACGAGCTCGCCGGCCACGAACTTCACTTCCTCGGCGTTGCCGTTTCTCCAGATGCGCAGCATCGCGCTCTGACCTGGTTTGGTCGCCGCCACGAGTCGCGGCAGCTTGTTCGGATCGTCGATCTCCTGGCCGTTGAAGGCCAGAACCACGTCACCGGGCTTGAGTCCCGCCTTGTCCGCGGGGCTGCCGGGTTCCACGGTGGCGATAAGGGCGCCGTTCGCCTCTTTCAGCTGGAAAGACTGCGCGAGCTCCTTCGTCATCGGCTGAATGCGCACGCCGAGGCGTCCGCGCGTGACCTTGCCCTCAACCTGCAGTTGCTTGGAAACCTCGAGCGCAACCTCGATCGGGATCGCGAACGAGACGCCCATGTAGCCGCCGGTCTGGCTGTAGATCATGGAATTCACGCCAACGACCTCGCCGGCGAGGTTGATGAGCGGACCGCCCGAGTTGCCTGGGTTCACCGCGACGTCGGTCTGGATGAAAGGCACGTACGTCTCCGCCGGAAGCGAGCGCCCGGTCGCGCTCACGATGCCGGCCGTGATCGTGTTCTCGAAGCCGAATGGCGAGCCGATGGCGGCCACCCATTCGCCGGGCTGAAGCGACGCCGATTTGCCGAGCTTGACCGTCGGCAGCCCGCTCGCCTCGATCTTGAGAAGGGCGATGTCGGTGCGTTCGTCCGCCCCGATGACCTTTGCCTTGTACTCGCGCTTCGCATCGGCCAGGCGCACGGTCACCTGGCCGTCGCCGGCGACGACATGCGCGTTCGTGAGGACGTAGCCGTCGGCGCTGATGATGAATCCCGAGCCAAGCCCAGCCCCCGGCGCACCGCGCTCGCGCTCCGGCGCGTCGGGCATGAAGCGGCGAAAGAATTCCTGCAACGGATCCTCGCCTTGCGGGGCGCGCGTGTTTCCGCGGGCCGGCTGCTGCTCGCGCTTGGTGATGACGTTCACCACGGCGGGGCCCTGCTGCTTCATGAGCGACGTGAAGTCGGGGAGATTTGCGGCGCGCCCCCCGGCGGCAGACTTTTGCTGTGCGGGCGCGGCGACGGCGAAGCAGGTCAAAAGGACTACGGCGATGGCTTGTCTCATGGCATACCCGAAGCTGCAAGCTTCAGGCCCGCGCCTTGCTTGCCCGGTTCGCGAGTTCATTCAACGGAGGCTGGCATGATCATGCGTGTACTCGGAGCGCTCGGTATTGGAGCGCTGGCCATGTATTTCTTCGACCCCATATCCGGGAAGCGTCGTCGCGCTGTCGCGCGCGACCAGATGACGCACTACCAGAAGGAAGTCACGCAGTACGCCGAAGGCACCGCCAAGGACCTGCGCAATCGCGCGCAAGGCTTTTATGCGGAAGCGCGCGGCATGATGGAACGTCGCATGGGACAGCGGCGCCAGGACGGGCAGGGCGCGCAAGGTGCTCAGGGCTCGCAAGTCGACATCGAGCTGAACCGCTAGATGGCGTCGATGACGCGCACCATCGCGCAGATTCTGGCTGGGATGCTCGTGTTCTAGGAGAGCGCCGCAGCGCGCCCGCGCTCCACGTCGATTCCGCGCAGTAGCACCAGGCCAATCACGAAGTAGATGCCGGTCACGAAGATCCCAAGGCGGTGGTTGCCGGGAAAGAGCAGGGTGACCGCGCCGTACGTGAGCGGGCCGAAGATCGACGCCGCCTTCACGGCGAGGCCCCAGAGGCCGAAGAATTCGGCGAGCCGCTTCGGCGGCGCGAGGTAGCCGACGACCGCGCGGCCCGCGGCCTGCGCGGAGCCCATGCATAGCCCGGCGAGGTTGGCTGCAAGCCAGAACGACGCGGCGCTCTCCG
>JAICPQ010000273.1 GCA_025929745.1 Burkholderiales bacterium
CGAGCACGAGCGGCACGTTTTCCCCCTCGACAGCGAAGGCGGCATACCGATGGCTCACGTCGACGAGTGAATGGTGCCGGCCTTCCAGCGCGCTGAAATCGGGCGAATCCCCCGCCGGGGCGACGAGGAGCCATTCATCCGGACCAAGGCGCGCCGCCAGTCGCTCACCCGTCCTTGCCGCCCGGTTGATCGGCAGGTCGAGAGCGAAGGCGGCGAGGGTGACCGGTGCCGGCAGGCGCAGCGACCAGCGTGCGAAGTGGGCGAGTCTTTCAACCATCCAGGAACGGAAGCGCGGCGACCTTCGCGGCTGCGAAGCCGCTCCGCGTAGTGGCATAAAGGGTCTCGCCGATGCGCGCGCGGCCGCCGGCGACGAGCGCCATGGCGATCGAGCGCCCGCAATTCACGCTGTCGTAGCTCGATGTCACGTGGCCGAGGGCGCTCATCGGCGCGCGCTCGCGCGGGTCGGCGACGAGCTGGGCGCCTTCGTCGAGCACGAGTCGCGGGTTCTCCGTGAGGAGGCCGACGAGCTGCTTGCGGTTCGCCGCGCGCAGATCCGCTCGCGCGAGCGAGCGCTTGCCGACGAAGTCACGCTTGGCCGCGCCGATCATCGATTCGAGACCGAGGTCGTGCGGCGTCACCGTGCCGTCGGTCTCCTGGCCCACGATGATGAAGCCGCGCTCGGCGCGCAACACGTGCATGGCTTCGGTTCCGTACGCAGCCAATCCGAGAGCGTCTGCGCGCGCGCAGAGCTTCTCCCAAAGCGCCGCGCCTTCGCCCCACGGCACGTTGATCTCGCAGCCGACCTCGCCCGTGAAGGATACGCGGAAGAGCCGGCACGGGATGCCCTCGAACGTCCCGATGCCGACGCCCATGTGGCTCAGGCTGTTTAGTTCCGGGACGAGGAGCGGCGCCTTCGGTCCCTGGACCGCGATGACCGCGTACTGCTCGGTGATGCTCGTCAAATACACCTGCAGATCAGTCCATTCGGTCTGCAGGTAATCCTCCATGTAGGCGAGCACGCGCGCCGCGCCGCCAGTGGTGGTGGTGACGTGGAAGCGATCCGGCGCGAGGCAGGCGACGATGCCGTCGTCGTAAACGTAGCCGTCTTCACGCAGCATGAGCGCGTAGCGGCTGCGTCCCGGCGCGAGCCGCGAGAAGTCGTTCACGTACATGCGGTTCAGGAACTCGCGCGCATCGCGCCCGACGACTTCGATCTTGCCGAGCGTGGAAGCGTCGAACAGGCCGCCGGTTTCGCGCACCGCGCGGCATTCGCGGCGCACGGCGGCATGCAGCTCTTCGCGCGGCTTGGGGAACGCAAGCACGCGCTTCCACTGGCCGACATCCTCGAAAAGCGCGCCGCGCGCGACGGCCCACGCATGCGAGGGCGTTTCCCGCACCACGTCGAAGAGATCTCCGCGATGCGCGCCGATCAGCGCACCGAACGTAACCGGCGTATACGGCATGCGGAAGGTGGTCGTGCCGACTTCCGGCAGCGCTCGCTTCAGTGTTTGGGCGACGATGCCGAGCGCCGACATGTTGGAGGTTTTGCCTTGGTCCGTCGCCATGCCGGTCGTGGTGTAGCGCTTGACGTGCTCAATGGATTCGAAGCCTTCGCGCAGCGCAAGGACGATATCCTTCGCCATCACGTCGTTTTGGAAGTCGACGAAGGCGCGCCCGGTGTCCGCGCCCGCTCGAATGGGTGCGAACACGGGAATATGCTCGCCGCACGCCGCGCCGGTGCTGCGGAAGCCGGCAACCTCGCTTCCCGGCACGAATGAATCGAGCGCTTCATCGAAGCGCAGCTTGCCGCGCGCCTGCGAATAGAGGTGCACCGCGGGCGTCCAGCCGCCGTGCATGGCCAGGCAATCGCACTCGATGGTTTTCCCGGACACGCGCACGGCGGAGATGCGCTTGCGACCGCGCGTGCCGAGGATGGCGCGGCCCGACAGCACTTCGACGCCGAGCGTCCGCAGCTCTGAAGCGAGTCGCGCGTTCGGGTCCGTGCGGAGGTCGATCAATGTGGTGACCTTGACGCCGGCGTTCACCATGTCGCGCGCCGCGCCATAGGCGGAATCGCCGCAGGTCGCGACCACGACCTGGCGGCCGGGCGCCACGCCATATTTGAGCGCGTACAGCCGGGCGCTGTCGGCGAGAAGAATCCCGGGGCGATCGTTGCCGTCAAAAACGAGCGGTCGCTCGTGCGCGCCGGTCGCTGCGACGATTTCTCCGGCGCGCACTTGCCAGAGCCGCTGCCGCGACCCGTTTTCGCAGTGTTCGAGCATGCCGACATGGTTGTGCCCGAACACGCCGAATACGGTTGTGCGGAGGAGCAGGGTGACGTTGCGCTTATCTAGCAGTTGAGCGAGAAGGCCCTTGACCTCGTGAGGTAAAGAACGCCCGCCCCATTCGGCGTTCTCGTCGGCCACGATCACGCGCTGACCGGTCGCCGCGGCTTCGAGCGCCGCCTGGAGACCGGCGCGCCCACCGCCCGCGATCAGCACCTCGCAGTGCGCATGGCGGTGCTCGTAGCGATCGGGATCGGGAAGCTCGGGAGCGCGTCCAAGGCCGGCAGCCGCCCGGATCGCCGGCTCGTAGACGTTCTTCCAGAAGGCGCGCGGCCACATGAAAGTCTTGTAGTAGAAGCCGGCGGGAAGGATCGGGGCGAGCAGGTTGACGACTGCACCCAAGTCGAGCTCGAGCGAGGGCCAATGGTTTTGCGATTCGGCGGCCAGCCCTTCCCGGAGAGGCACCATCGTCGCTCGCGTGTTGGGATCGACTCGGCCACCTTCGCCGCGCAGCGTGACCAGCGCATTCGGCTCTTCCGACCCGTGCGACACGACCCCG
>JAICPQ010000245.1 GCA_025929745.1 Burkholderiales bacterium
CGGCCCACGCCACGGTAGCCGATGAAGTTGTCGTTATCGTCGAAGCGCGACTGGCCGGAGATGATGTGCACCTGCCGCGCGCTGCGCTCGTCGACGCGCGCAATCTCCAGGTCGAAGAACGACTCGCGCGCGGCGAGGCGCTCGAGGTGCGCACCGAGCGCCGAAGGCTCGATCTCGATTCCCGGGATCTCCCAGATACGCTTGCCGTAGGTCTGCGTGTGGCCGAAGAAGGTCGCCACCGGCGCGCCGCCCGAGAGCCAGACGAAGCGGTGCTCGGCATCGGTCTCCCAGAACCAGTCGGCGGAAAGCTCGGTGAGGCCACGGAAGCGCTCGGCTTCGCTCCTCGCCTTGGCGAGATCGCTTTCCCGTTTGCGGGAAAGGAACTGCATCGCCAGGTACACGGCTCCCCCGGATACGGCGACGAGGAGGAGCGCGTCGAGCACCTTAGCTGCGCGCCGCCGGATCGCGGACGGGCGGCGCGACCTTCAGGACTTCCTCGATCGTCGTCAATCCAGCGCCCACCTTCATCGCGCCGGAGATGCGCAGCGGCTTCATGCCTTCCCTGAACGCCTGCTCGCGCAGCGCGGACAGGTCGGCGTTCTGCGCGACCAGACTCTTCAATGATGAGCTGAAGACGAGCGTCTCGTAGATCCCGACGCGTCCCACGTAGCCGGTCATGCGGCATTCGAGGCAGCCGACCGGCTTGTAGAGCCGCGCCGGGTGCTTCGACTTCCAAGGCGCGACGAGCGCATTCCAGACTTCCTGGTCCTCCGCGCGGTGCAGCTCGATCGTCTGCTTGCAGTGCGCGCACAGCGTGCGCACCAGGCGCTGCGCCATGACGCCGTTCAGCGTCGCGTTCAGCAGGTACGCTGGCACACCGAGCTCGAGCAGACGCGCGATGGCGCTCGGTGCGTCGTTGGTGTGCAGCGTCGAGAGCACGAGATGGCCGGTGAGCGCCGACTGCACCGCCATCTCGGCGGTCTCCAGATCGCGGATCTCGCCGACCATGATGATGTCGGGATCCTGGCGCATGAGCGCGCGCACCCCCTCGGCGAAGCCGAGATCGATCGCCGGCACCACCTGCATCTGGTTGAACGCCGGCTCGACCATCTCGATGGGGTCCTCGATCGTGCAGACGTTCACTTCGGGCGTGGCGAGCGTCTTCAGCGTCGAGTAAAGCGTCGTGGTTTTGCCCGAGCCGGTCGGTCCGGTGACGAGGACGATGCCGTTCGGCCGCTCGGTCATCTCGTTCCAACGCCGGCGATCCTCTTCCGAGAAGCCGAGCTCGGTGAAATCGCGCACCAGCACCTCCGGATCGAAGATCCGCATCACCAGCTTTTCGCCGAACGCGGTCGGCAGCGTTGAGATGCGCAGCTCGACCTCGCCGGAATCGGTCTTCGTCTTGATGCGCCCGTCCTGCGGCCGGCGTTTCTCCACGACGTCCATGCGTGCGAGGATCTTGATGCGGCTCGTCATCGCGGCGAGCACCCCGGCCGGGATCTGGTACACCTGGTGCAGCACGCCGTCGATGCGAAAGCGCACGATGCCGCTTTCGCGCCGCGGCTCGATGTGGATGTCACTTGCGCGCTGGTCGAACGCGTACTGCCAGAGCCAGTCGACCACGCGCACCACGTGCGCGTCGTTCGCGTCGAGCTGTTTGTCCGCCTTTCCGAGCTCGACAAGCTGCTCGAAGTTGGACAGGCCCGAGGTTCCGGCGGTCTTCTGGCCGGCTCCCTTGATCGACTTCGCGAGGTTGTAGAACTCGACCTGGTAGCGCTCGATGTCGAGCGGATTCGCGATCACGCGCTTGATTTCCCGCTTGATGAGGCGTGCGAGCTCGGGCTCCCAGTCGCGTACGTTGGGCTCCGCGGTCGCGATCACCACCTCCTTCGACGTGAGCCCGACGGGCAGGATGCGGAAGCTCTTGGCGTACGCGGATGACATGACTTCGGTCACGCCCGCGAAGTCGATCTTCAGCGGGTCGATGCGCAGGTATTCCATGCCGAAGCGCTTCGCCAGCCATTCGGCCAGCACATCGAGGCTAAGGAGTTGGGATCCTCTCTTCCACTTTTGCTCGGCGACGATGAGCAGCGGATGCATGGTGCCGCGGTAATAGCGGCGTTCTTTCTTGAGCTGCGCGGCGGGTCCAGGATGGATCATGCCGTCCTGGGCCAGCCAGTCCAGGACTTCCGCGAGCTGAAGCCTCCCCCCAGTTTCGCTCTTAACTGCTTGTTGCATAGGCGAAAGACTATACCGCAAACTCCGCGCGAGGCATGCCCAGAGTTCTGGCAAACGAGGTGAAAGTCCGCGAAGTTTGGGCGTGGAGCATGTACGACTTCGCGAACTCCGCGTACACCACGGTCGTCATCACCGCCGTCTTCAGCGCCTACTTTGTCGCTGGCGTAGCAGGCAATGCACCCTGGGCCACATTCGCCTGGACCGCCGCGCTTTCGGTGTCGTATGCCGCGATCCTTTTCACCGGTCCCCTGATCGGCGCGTGGGCCGACGCGCATGCGGCGAAGAAGCCGCTCCTTCTGCTCACGACGGCCGGCTGCGTCGCGTTCACGGCGCTCCTCTATTTCGCGCAGCCCGGGGCCATAGCACTCGCGCTCGCGCTACTCATCTTGTCGAATTACTTCTTCGGCGCCGGTGAGAACCTGATCGCCGCCTTCCTGCCCGAGCTCGCCGATTCGCGCGCCATGGGCCGCGTCTCGGGCTGGGGCTGGAGCTTCGGCTACCTCGGCGGCCTGGCCGCCCTCGGTCTCTGTCTTTTTTATCTGTTGAACACCAAGGCGCCGGCGAGCGAGACCGTGCCGGTGACCATGCTCATCACCGCGGCTTTTTTCGTGCTCGCTGCGGTGCCGACGTTTCTATTGCTGCGCGAGCGCGCCGTCCCGCAGCCGCGCATGGAGAACCCGTGGGCGCGAGTGAAGGAGACGCTGCGCCACTCCCGCGCATACATCGACCTGCGCCAGTTCCTCGTGTGCATCCTGTTCTACCAGGCGGGGATCACCGCGGTGGTCTCGCTCGCCGCAATCTACGCCGAGCAGGCGATGAAGTTCACGACCGAGCAGACCATCACGCTGATCCTCGTGGTCAACATCACTGCCGCCGTCGGCGCCTTCGGCTTCGGCTACCTGCAGGACGCGGTCGGCCACGTGCGCGCGGTGGCCATCACGCTGGTGGGATGGATCGTGATGGTCGTGCTCGCCGGGCTTTCGGAGAGCGCCGCGTCGTTCTGGCTTGCAGCCAACCTCGCCGGGCTATGCATGGGCTCCGCGCAGGCCGCGGGCCGCGCAGTCGTCGGCTACCTCGCGCCGCCGAAGCGGCTCGCGGAATTCTTCGGCCTCTGGGGCCTCGCCGTGAAGGCGGCATCGATCTTCGGCCCGCTCACGTACGGCGCCGTCACCCTGCTCTTTCCCGGCAACCACCGCCTTGGGATCTTCGTGACCGGCATCTACTTTGTGATAGGCCTGGTGCTACTGCGCGGAATCGACGTGGAGCGTGGGCGCGCTGCGGCGCTCTC
>JAICPQ010000241.1 GCA_025929745.1 Burkholderiales bacterium
AGTGCGGTTGACATGCTTCGGCAGAATTGCATACCTGGCTCCAATTTGACTTGCGCCAAGTCTCGGCCTTCCACGGCGTGGGCGCATGAGAGCCGGAGTTCATATTTCCGTGGGAGCAACGTACTAGGAACCGTGGTAGCTCAACAACACGGCGACGAAGCCCGTGGGATTCGTGGCCTGATGGTGGCCTTTTTCGCATACATGCTGGGCGCCTCACCGTAAGCTGGCAGCCCTACAACAACCCGATGTGAACAAGACGAAAGGGGGAAATGATGCACAAGTCAACGGTGGTTGCCGGGTTCATGGCGTTGATTGCGACGTGCGGCTCAGCGCACGCGCAAGTCGGTCAAGAGCGCGGCTGGTATGCCGGGGCGTCGATCGGTCAGTCTTCCATGGACATTGAAGGTTGTGGCGGTGTTATAAGTTGTGACGATAAAGACACCGCCTGGAGGATTCTGGGCGGTTACCAGATCAATCGGAACTTCGCGGTGGAATTGGGCTATCACCAGTTGGGCGATGCGAGCGCGTCATTCCCGGGCGGACAGGTCGATTTCGAAGCAACTGCCATCGAGCTGGTCGGTCTGGGCATATTGCCGTTGGCAAATAACTTCGCGCTTTACGCCAAAGCCGGCTTTTACCGCGGGGAGACCGAAGCTAGCGGGAGCAACGCGCTCGGACCTGTCGACGTCAGCGAGACCAATACGGACTTAACTTTCGGACTAGGTGCCCAATACAATTTCAATCCCCGATTCGGCGTTCGCGCCGAATGGCAGCGCTACACCAACATGGGCGGTGAGGCGACCGGCGAGTCGGACGTCGACGTCCTCAGTATTGGTGTGTTGGTGAGGTTCTGATTCACTTAGTGCAGGCGCTGTAATGCGGCCGCTTCCTCGGCTTTGAGCACGCGGATGCACGGCACGTAGCCTTCGTGCACGATGCCGTGCATCTCCATGCGCTTGTGGGAGTGCAGCAGCCCGCCGAGGTACTCGACGATGCTGCGGGTGACGAGCTGGCCCGGCACGAGCACCGGAATTCCGGGCGGGTAGGGCACGATCTGGTCGGCCGCGATGCGCCCCGCGAGGCGCCGGTTCACGCGCTCGCGTTCGTCGAACACCGGGATCAGCTCGCCGCCGCAGTAGTACGCGTCGCGCGGCAGGAATCTCAGCCTGGTGAAAGCGGGGATCTCCGGCGTCTGCACAAGGCGCCGGGGCGCGTGACCCTCGCGCGCAATGCGCATCAGCGCGTCGTAGAGGCGCGAGACCTTGGAACGAGTCGTTCCTATGGTCAACAACAAGGTGAGCGTGTTGAAGGTGGATTTCTCCACCTGGATGTTGAAGCGCTCGAAAAGCGCTTTCTGCAGATCTTCCACCGTATAGCCACAGCCCGAGATGTCGATCGTGACCTTGGTCGGATCGAGCAGGATGCCGTCGTGGCGCACCGCTTCGGGTAGCAGGTCTTCGAGCTCGAGAACGCGGAACACCTTCGTCGAGTTGATGAGATTGCGCACCTCGTTCGCGAGCTCGAGCGTGCGCGAGAGGAGTTTGTAGCCCTCCATCACCGCCTGCTTGCGACCGACGTCGAGGCTCGCGATGAGCCCGTACTGCGGGCTCGTCGAGGTATGCATGTTGAAGTTTTCGCGGAACAGGTGCTCGCGAAAGTCGGGGTCGTTCACGTGAATCATCGAAGCCTGCGAGAACGCCGAGAGCACTTTGTGGGTCGACTGCGTGGCGTAGTCGGCGCCAGCTTCGAGCGCGGTCGGGCGGAACCGGGGATGGAAGCGCGCGAAGCCGTACCAGGCTTCGTCGATGATCACCTTGATGCCGCGCTGGTGCGCCGCCTCGATGATGGGCGGCAGGTCGTAGCGCAGCCCATCGTAGGTGCAGGAAGTGAGGATGAGCGCCTGCGCGTCGGCGTGCTTGCGGATCGCCTCGAAAAGCGCCTTCTTCGGCACGGGCCCGTACAGCCCATATTTCTTGTTGAGGGCCGAGTCGAGGTAAATCGGGTGCGCGCCGGAGAGCACCACGCCGTGATGCACGCTCTTGTGGCAATTGCGGTCGAGGAGCAGCTTCTCTCCGGGCGCGAGCAGGGTCTGGAAGATGACCTTGTTCGCGGTTGACGTGCCGTTGGTCGCGAAGAAGGTGCGCTTCGCGCCGAAAGCCTTGGCCGCCATCGCCTGCGCCTCGCCGATCACGCCTTTCGGCTCCATGAGCGAGTCGAGCATCGGCACGGATACCGAGAGATCGGCGTCGAACACGTGCTCGCCCATGAACTCGTAAAAATCGTTGACCCACGGGCTGCCGCGCAGCGACTCTCCCGAGGAGTGTCCGGGCGTGTGCCACTGGTCCTTGGCCATCCAGACATAGGTCTTGAGCTGGTCGTAGAACGGCGTGCGCGCGCGCTCCTGAATCTGCGCGTTGAGAATGCGGTACATGCCGCGGTAATCGCGCTCCTCCCGGTAGAAATAGCCGTCGACCGACTCGGCGAAGAGGGCGTCCACCACGTCGTCCTCCTTCTCCTGCGCGATGACGATGTAGACGTCGACCTCCGGTCGAGAGCGCGTGATGCGCTGCACGAGCTCGAGCGCGGACATCTGCAGCTTCTTCTTCGAATTCGAACCCAGCGTGTACAGCGTATCGTCGACCAGGACGGCCTGCAGGTTGCCGTCGGCTTCGAGTACCTGCAGCGCTTCCTTGGCGGTCGTGACGCCGGTGAAGGTGATGCCGAGCGGGTTGTCGAGCGTGCGCGCGGCGGCGTTAAGACCTTTGACGAACTCACGCAGCTCGAGCTGCTCGTCGTTGATGACGAGGATGCGGCTGACGGGCTTCGCCATCAGGCCGGCTTACTATAATGGGACGTCGTGGACTACGACTTGCGTACTACTTCATCCCTTTGAGCGCGTGCGCGAGCCGGCTCTTGTGACGATCGCCGGCGTTGCGATGGAGGATGCCTTTCGCGACGATGCGGTCGATCACGCGCTGCGACTCGCGCAGCACTTTCGCGGCGTTGTCCTTGTTGCCCGCGGCGACGGCTTTGCTCACGTTCTTGATCGCCGTGCGAACTTCGGTGCGCAGGCTCATGTTGTGGGTGCGGCGCTCGACGGCTTGGCGTGCGCGCTTCTGTGCGGATTTGATGTTGGCCATAAAAGGGGCCGGATTCTAACATGAACCTTTTGCGCACCTTGGCCACGGTCAGCAGCCTGACGATGGTGAGCCGGGTACTCGGCTACGTGCGCGACTTCTTCATCGCGCGGGTGTTCGGCGCGGGGCCGGCGACCGACGCCTTCTTCGTGGCCTTCAAGCTGCCGAACCTGCTGCGGCGCCTCTTCGCGGAAGGAGCGTTCTCCCAAGCTTTCGTTCCGCTTCTGGCCGCGCACAAGCAGCAGGACGAGCCCGAAGCAAAGCGCCTGATCGACGCGATCGCCACAGTGCTCTTTCTCGTGCTGGTCGTTACGGCGGCCCTCGGCGTCGCCGCGGCGCCCATCCTCGTCTACGTCACGGCGCCGGGCTTCTCGCTCGACCCCGAAAAGCCGTTCGCGCTCACCGTCTCCCTGCTGCGCATCACCTTCCCGTACATCGCGTTCATCTCGCTCGTGTCGCTGTCGGCGGGAATCCTGAACACGTGGAACCGCTTCGGCGTCCCGGCGATCACGCCGGCCCTGCTCAACGTGGCGTTCATCGTCGCCAC
>JAICPQ010000242.1 GCA_025929745.1 Burkholderiales bacterium
ATGCCGTCCTTTGCCCACTCGAGCGCGGCGACGCGCGCGAGCTGATTCAACGCCGCCTTGGAGGCCGAGTAGGCCGCCGCGCCGGGCCCGGGCGCCGGAACGTTGCGCGAGCCGATCACGACGATGCGGCCGCCGCGCGGCGCGAGGCGGAGCAGGGGATGCGCGAGCTGCATGAGCTGGAGCGGCGCATCGACGTTGACCGTCATCGCCTGCTTCCAGGCATCGGCGCCGATGCTGGCGAGCGGCTGCGACGCGGGGAAGATGCCCGCGTTCAACACCAGCATGTCGATGCCGCCGAATTGCTTTACCGCCTCATCGAACGCACGCTCCACCGCAGGCGCGTCAGTCAAGTCGACAACGACACCGAGCACGTCGGGCCGCTTCCAACGCGTGCCGATCGCCGGATTGCGATCGAGCGCGACCACCGCGGCGCCGCGCTTGAGAAACGCCTCGACGCAAGCCTTGCCGATGCCCGAAGCGGCCCCGGTGACGACGGCCACCTCGCCGCTGAAACCCGGCGGTGAGCCGGCCTTGCGCAGCTTGGCCTGCTCGAGGTCCCAGTACTCGATGTCGAAGGTGTGGCGCTGCTCCAACGCGCGCCAGCCGCCGAGCGCCTCGGCGCGCAGGATGACGTCGATCGTGTGGTCGTAGAGCTCTTCCACGATCGCCGCGTCCTTGGCCGAGCGTCCCGCGGCGATGAAGCCGAGCGCGGGGTCGAGCACCATGCGCGGCGCGGCATCGAGCATGGTTTTCTTCTCCGCGGCCTTCGGCGCCCACTTCTCGAAGTACTCGCGGTACCTGCGCGCGTACGCGGCGACATCGCGGCCGAGCATCGGGTAGGGCTTGGTTCGGATCACGTGGTCCGGCGTGGCCGGGCCCTGCTGCGAAAGCTTCTCCACGTCCGGCCGGCGCGCGAAGCCGAGGAATTTCTCCGTGTTACTGGTTTTCAGAATCATCGGAAAGCCGGCCTGGTCGGACAGCGCGCGCCGCAGGCTCGCGATGTCCTCTCGGTTGACTTTCGCCGGCTCCGTCTTGGCAGGGGCGAGGTGCCACGCTCTCTTCTTCTGCAGGTATTCCTCGGCCATCGAGACGAGCTCGATCATGCGCTCGTAGGATTCGCGCGCGTCCTCGGCGAACGAGAAGATGCCGTGCGAGAGCAGCACCATGCCGATCGTGTTCTTTCCGGCCTGCTTGGGGAACTCGCGCGCGCAGTAAGCGGCAAGGTCGAAGCCCGCCATGATGTACGGGATCACCACCACGCGCTCGCCGTAGATCTCGCGGATGCGCTTGTCACCCTCGGGCGCGTTGGAGACCGCCAGCACCGCGTCGGCGTGCGTGTGATCCACGTACGTATGCGGCAGGATCGCGTGCAGGATGGTCTCCACCGAGGGCGACGGCGCGCCCGCGCGCAGCATGTGCGTATTGAGCTCGTTCACCATCTGCGGATCGGGCAAGCGCTCGAGCGCGGCGAGGCGGCGTACATACGAGAGCGTCACCGGCGTGAAGCCCGCGGCCTCGATGGTCTCCAGATCCCAGCCGCTGCCCTTCACGTAGAGGACGTCCTCGTCCTCGCCGAAGAGGTTTTTCTCGCGCAGCTTGACCGAGGTGTTGCCACCTCCGTGCAGGACCAGCGTCTTGTCGCGGCCGAGCAGGCGCGAAGTGTAAACGCGCAACCCGAGAGCGCCTTGATACTTCGCCGCCTCGGCATCGCTCCAAAGACTTTGCATGCCGCGATTATACTTTTCGCGACATGCCGAGAATCGAGCTCATGAGCTGGGAGCGCGCGCGCCAGCTCGCTTCGCCGATCCGCTTCCAGGTATTCGTGCGCGAGCAGCGCGTGCCCGCGGAGATCGAGCTCGACGACATGGATGCGCCCTCGCTGCACGCAATCGCGTTCGAGAACGAAAAGGCGATCGGCACCGGGCGCCTGCTGCCCGACGGGCACATCGGCCGCATGGCGATTCTGAAAGAGTGGCGCCGGCGCGGCATCGGCGCGGCGATCCTCAAAGCGCTCATCGACGCCGCCGAGCGCCGCGGCGACCGCGAGATCGCGCTATCGGCACAGCTTCATGCGGTGGAGTTTTACCGCACGCACGGTTTTGAGCCGGTCGGCGATGTCTACGAGGAAGCGGGAATCCCGCACCAGGCGATGGTCAGGGCGCTCGCTTGAACTCGAAGTGCAGCGTCTCGCCGGCTTCGCCGTCGGGCGCGAACGCGCGCTCGGCGTAGCGCACAGAAGTTTCTTTCAGAATCAAACCGGTCGAGCAGCGCGTGCCGTACACCGGATCGACGATGCGCGCCGCGGCGAGCGTCCCGAACAGGCTCTCGACCGCGGGAGCAGGCGAGATCGCTTCGCGAAAGCGCGCCTTCGCCGGCTCGACTTCCGGCGAATCGAGAAGCAGGTTGCCCAGGCCGTAGATGCCGGGCTCGAGCGGGCGCGGCGCGCCGTCGCGGTTCGAGAGCCACCACAGCTCGGTGCTGTCGTAGGCGAGCAAGTTAAAGCCGCTGTATTCGTGCTTGTCCAGGCCCGAAACATAGGCGCCGGCCGGTTTCGTTGAATTGAGAAAACCGGTGACCAGGGCGCCGCGGGAATGCGGCGCAGACGGCTCGCGCGCGCCACGGTAGTTCGTCACCGCGGCGAACCTGCCGTTACGTGCCACGCCCATCCAGGTACCCATGGCCTGGAGGTCGCGGCCGGCAAGGATCGCGGGTATGTCTTCCCAGAATTGCGCCGGCGCGGCGGGTCGGGCGTGGAACTCGTCCCGGTTCGCCGCGACGACGAGTGGAACGCCCTCGACCGCCCGCCAGGCGGCGAGGATCAGGCACATACGAAGCGCTCGACCTTGCGCGCGACACCAAGCGTCCGGCTCTCGCGCTCGAGAAGCGCCTCGAAACCGCGCTCGTCGTTCACGCCTTCGTAGACTTCCATGTACGTCGTCGGATCGTCGCGCCGGTGCATCCAGCGGCCGCGCACGCCGAACTGTTTTTCTACCGCCTCGAAAAGCGCTTCGACCTGGGATTTCAGCGTCGCGACCTGGGCGGGCGCGACCTTGTAGTACACGTAATAGTTCAAACCGGCATCACGGCGAGCGCTTCACCCGCCGCGCTGTCCACCACCACGCCGCCGTCGAACTCCTGACCGGGCTTGAGCTCCGTGCCCGCCGGTAATTGCACACGTTTCAGGCGGCGCTTCACTTCGCCGCGGTACTGCGCGCGCGCGACGATCTCCTGGCCGGGATAACAGCCTTTCTGGAAGTTCACGGCGCCGAGCGTTTCAAAATTGACCATTTGTGGTACGAACTGGTCCTGCGTGGCAGCGCTGATCAACGGCCTTCCGGCGCGGATCTCATCGAGCGTCCAGGCCTCCTCGGCTTTGGTCTCGGCAAGTGAAAGGCCGCGCCCCATGCGCAGGAAGCGGCCTTCCTCCACGCGCGCGGTCACGACGCCGCCGTCCCACGCGACCCCGACGACTTTCGCGCTCTTGTCCCAGATGCCGTACTGCGCCCAGGCGTCGCTTTCGTCGGCGATGCTCACTTTCGAGCGCAGGACGAACATGGAGAGCCGTCTGGCCACCGACGGCGCCAGGTCGCG
>JAICPQ010000294.1 GCA_025929745.1 Burkholderiales bacterium
AAAAGCCAGACGTAGATCGCCTGCGCGACGATCAAGCCGAGGTACAGGGGCAGCTGGAGCCAGCGGCTGGCGAAGATGAAAGCGGGAAGCGGGCGCAACGCGCGCGCCTCCGTCATGGTGGTCGGTCTTTGGGGCATCCTTGTTTCGCTTGAACGCGGGGGCCGAACTGTAGCATTCTATTCCCGACGATCCCTGAGGAGGAGCAATGGCGTCCACGATCGAAACGGTGCTGCAGGAAAAACGCGTGTTCCCGCCGTCGCCTGCAATCGTCAAGCAGGCGAACATTTCCGGCATGGACGCCTATCGCAAGATGGTCGCGGAATTCGAGCGCGACTTCGAAGGCACCTGGGCGCGCCTTGCGCGCGAGACGCTCGCATGGACGAAGCCCTTCACTAAGGTGCTCGACCAGTCGAAGGCGCCGTTCTTCCGGTGGTTCCATGACGGCGAGCTGAACGCCTCGTATAACTGCCTCGATCGCCACCTGAAGACGATCGGCGACAAGACCGCGATCATCTTCGAGGCGGACGACGGAAACGTCACCCGGATCACGTACAAGGAGCTGCACCGAGAAGTTTGCCGCTTCGCTAACGCACTCAAGTCGCACGGGGTGAAGCTCGGCGACCGCGTGCTCATCTACATGCCGATGTCCATCCAGGTGGTCGTGGCAATGCAGGCGTGCGCGCGCATCGGCGCCACGCACTCGGTGGTATTCGGTGGTTTCTCCGCGAAGAGCTTGCAGGAGCGGATCATCGACGCCGGCGCGACCGAGGTGATCACCGCGGACGGCCAGTTCCGCGGCGGGCGTGAGATTCCGCTGAAGCCAGTGGTGGACGAGGCATTCGGGATGGGGGGCTGCGAGAACGTGCGCAACGTGATCGTCTACCGGCGGAGCGGCAGCGCGGTGCCCATGAACGCGCCGCGCGACAAGTGGTGGGACGACGTCGTGAAGAGCCAGCCCGAAGTCTGCGATCCGGTCAGCGTGAATGCCGAGCACCCGCTTTTCATCCTCTACACCTCCGGCTCGACCGGCAAACCGAAGGGCATCCAGCACTCGACCGCAGGCTACCTGCTCTGGTGCGCGCTCACAATGAAGTGGGTGTTCGACAACAAGCCGAGCGATGTTTTCTGGTGCACCGCCGATGTCGGCTGGGTCACCGGCCACAGCTACATCACTTACGGGCCGCTCGCCGCCGGCGCCACCGAAGTTATGTTCGAGGGCGTCCCAACTTACCCGGATGCCGGGCGGTTCTGGAAGATCATCCAGGACCACAAGGTGAACGTGTTTTATACCGCACCCACCGCAATCCGCTCGCTCATCAAGGCGGGCGGGGACCTGCCGAAGAAGTACGACCTTTCCTCGCTTCGCATCCTCGGCACGGTGGGTGAGCCGATCAATCCGGAGGCGTGGATGTGGTACCACGAGACCGTGGGCGGCGGGCGCTGTCCGATCGTCGATACATGGTGGCAGACCGAGACCGGCGGCCACATGATTACGCCGCTTCCCGGCGCGATACCGACCAAGCCGGGCTCTGCGACTCTGCCGCTCCCTGGAATCTTCGCCGACATCGTGGACGAGACCGGACAACCGGTGGGGCGCGGAAAGGGCGGGATCCTAGTGATCACCAAGCCCTGGCCCTCAATGCTGCGCACGATCTGGGGCGACCCCGAGCGCTACAAGAAAACCTACTGGCCCGATGACTTCAAGGGCAAGCTTTATCTTGCCGGCGATGGTGCAAGCACCGATGAGGACGGCTACTTCCGTATCGTCGGGCGCATTGATGACGTGCTCAATGTATCCGGGCACAGGCTCGGAACGATGGAAGTGGAATCGGCGCTTGTCGCGAACTCCAAGCTCGTCGCCGAGGCCGCCGTGGTCGGCCGGCCTGACGATCTGACCGGCGAGGCGATCTGCGCGTTTGTCGTGCTCAAGGGTCCGCGGCCGAGCGGCGCCGAGGCGAAGAAGGTAGCCGAGGAGCTGCGCCAATGGGTGGCGAAGGAAATCGGCCCCATCGCGAAGCCGAAGGACATCCGCTTCGGCGACAACCTGCCGAAGACCCGCTCGGGCAAGATCATGCG
>JAICPQ010000054.1 GCA_025929745.1 Burkholderiales bacterium
GTCACGCCGAAGTTGGTCTGCTCGCGGCGCACCAGATCGTCGAAGTCAGGAAGCACGGCCGCGACGCGCTGGCGATGGTTGTCGCAGTGAAGCCCGCGCGTCGGATACCAGTCCTGCGCCGCGCCGCCGCGCGCGTCCGGATCGAAGCCGCTCGGCACGACGAGCGCGGCGCTCGGGAAACGCGCTTGGAATTTGAAAGCGATCGGAATCATCGACTGCGCGGTCGCGCCGCAGCCGTGCAGGAAGACGAACAGGTGGTTGGACTTGCGATCCGGCGTGGGGGCGAAGCGGAAAACCCGGCCCGAAGACATTGCCCGATTGTTAACCCGCGCTCCCCGTTCTGTAAACTGATTTGCATCCCCCCTGAGGACCGCATGCAAAACACAGGATTTCTAAGGGCTTTCTGGGCCCTCACGAAGCCGTACTGGGTGTCGGGCGAGCGCGTCAAGGCGCTCACGCTGCTCGGCACGGTGGTCGGGCTCGCGCTGCTGATGGTCTGGCTCGAAGTGCAGTTCAACTACTGGAACCGCGAGTTCTACAACACCTTCGAGAACCGCGACGAAGCCGAATTCTTCCGACAGCTCGGCATGTTCGCGCTGCTCGCGCTCGTCTGGATCATCACCGCGGTGTATCGCCTGTATTTCCTGCAGATGCTGCAGATCGAGTGGCGCACCTGGCTCACGAACCATTTTCTCGCGGATTGGATGAAGGATCAGGCGCATTACCGAATGCAGCTTCTCGATCGCGGCACCGACAATCCGGACCAGCGCATCGCCGAGGACCTGCGCATCTTCGTCGAGTACACGAGCGACCTCGCCCTGGGCCTCCTGTCCGCCGTGGTCACGCTGGTTTCCTTCGTGGTGATCCTGTGGACGCTGTCGGGCTCGCTGCAGGTCTTCGGCATGGATATTCCCGGATATCTCGTCTGGGTGGCGCTCGTCTACGCGATCGCCGGCACGTTCCTCACCCACTTTATCGGCCGCAAGCTGATCGGGCTCGATTTCAACCAGCAGCGCGTCGAGGCTGATTTCCGCTTTTCGCTCGTGCGGCTGCGCGAGAACAGCGAAGGCATTGCGCTCTATCGCGGCGAGGCCGAGGAGCTCGGCGGGCTGCGCGGCCGCTTTGCCGCGGTGATCACGAACTGGTGGCAGATCATGTACAAGCGAAAGCAGCTTGGCTGGTTCACCTCGTTCTACCACCAGCTCGCGATCATCTTTCCCTACATCGTCGTCTCGCCGCGATTTTTCTCCGGACAGATTCCGCTCGGCGCGATCTTCCAGACCGCGTCGGCGTTCGGCCAGGTGCAGGGCTCGCTTTCCTGGTTCATCAACGCCTACACCGCGTTCGCGCAATGGAAGGCGACGGTCGACCGCCTGATCGGATTCGTGAATTCGCTGGAGCGCGTGCGTGTGGAGGCCGACCGGCTCGATGGCGATCGCGTGGAGGGATCAGCGCCCTCGCTCGTGCTCGAGGACCTGGCCATTGCGCTGCCGCGCGGCGAACCGCTCCTAGCGCCGACCGCGCTCGAGCTCAAGCCCGGCGAGAACGTGCTCGTGACCGGGCCTTCGGGCGCGGGCAAGTCGACCTTCTTCCGCGCGCTCTCGGGCATCTGGCCGTACTGGAAAGGACGAATCCGCTTGCCGCACGGCGCGCGGCTGCTTTTTCTGCCGCAGAAGCCGTATCTGCCGATCGGTTCGCTGCGGCGGGCAGTGTGCTACCCCGAAGATCCAGCGCGACATTCCGATGATGAGGTGCGGCGCGCGCTCAAGCAGGTTGGACTTGAGCCGCTGGCCGCGGACCTCGAGCGCAGCGAAAACTGGGCGCAGGTTCTTTCGGGCGGCGAGCAGCAACGCCTCGCGTTCGCGCGCGCGCTGCTCACGCGACCCGACTGGCTGTTCCTCGATGAAGCGACCGCTGCGCTCCCGGAAGCGGAGCAGGATCGCTTGTACCGGCTCATGCGCGAAGAGCTCCCGCGGACGACCTTTGTCTCGGTCGGCCATCGCGACAGCCTAGCCGCGCATCATGCGCGCCGGTTGCAGTGGCGCGGTGACGCGCTTGTTGGCGCCTAGAGAACGATGCAGGTGCTGGTCGCGTGCGCGTACAGCTTGCCTTCGCGGTCTTCAAGCCGCGCTTCAGCAGTCGCGACACGCTTGCCGACATGCACCACCTTGCCCACCGCGCGCAGTGCACCGGTGTCGGCGGTCACGGCGCGAACAAGGTTCGTTTTCGCCTCGAGCGTCGTATAGCCGCCGCCCGCGGGCATGCGCGTCTGCACCGCGCAGCCCATGGCGGAATCGAGGAGCGTCATGGCGATCCCGCCGTGCACCACGCCGATCGGGTTGTAATGCTGCTCGGCCGGCGCGATCTCGAACACCGCGTGACCGGACTCCACTTCGGTGAGGCGGTAGCCGAGCAGGGCGCAGATCGGCGGATGCGGCAGGCGGCCGTCGCGGATCGCGCGCAGAAATTCGATTCCCGCCATGGAGCGTCCGGCCTGCGCGAGCGCTACGGGATCCTCCCAGGTCACTGAGAGATTGCGCTTCATCGTGCGTCGATGAATTCCGCTGCCGCGCGCGTCACGCGCTCGTCGCTAAGAATTCGTCGGTGGCCGAGCCCCTCGGTGCTCATGAGCTTCGCCCCCGGCCAGTGACGCGCGACCGTGGCGCCATGCGTCCAGGGCATCAGGCGGTCGTCCCGGTCGTGGATCACCAGTGCCTGTGCCGAGAGGCGCGGCGCGACGCGCGGAACTTCGAGGTTCTCCCAACGCACGCCGTAGCGTTCTTCGATTGCCGCCTGCATGCCCCTGCGCACCGCCTCGGGCATCCAATACCAGCGCGCGAAGCGGCGCGAATAGCCGACGAGATCCGAAGGCGGGCTGACGAGCACCACTTTCTTGAACGACGCCTTGCCGTTCGCCAGGGCGAGCGCGGCCGCGGCGCCGCCAAGCGAATGGGCGACGACCGCCGCTACGCTGCCGTGGATACCCGCTACTTCGGCGAGGACGTCAGCGAAGTCCGGTAGGCCGGTGAGTCGGCCTTCCGACACGCCGTGGGCCGGCTGGTCATACGCGATGACGCGATAGCCGGCCTGGACGAGGGGAAAAACGAACGCGCGCATCTGCGCGGCATATCCGCCCCATCCGTGAGCGAGCACCACGGCGGGCGCCTCGCGCGAACCCCAGCGCCACATGGCGATCTGCCGGCCCTTGTGCTCGAGGAAACTTGAGCGTGCGTCGACCAAGTCGAGCGCGCTCGCCGCCGCATCCCGCGTGCGCGGCGGGGTCAAAAACATGCGCTCGGCGACCGCAGTCGCGAGGTCAGGAAAGAGGAGTGCTGACGCTGAGAATCGAACGTTCGTGCTTATTCTGGACAGCGAAAAGGCGGCGGGCATGCGCGGTTCCTTTCTGAGTTACGCGGCGCGTGAGCGCGCCGGGGCAGCGTGGCGGGAAATGAGCTCCTCGAAAGCTGTAAGCGCTCGCTTACGCGCTTCCTTATCGCCCAAGAGGCGACGATGGTTGTGGCCGGCAAGCACAATGCCGAGCATCTCGAAGCTGATCTGCTCCGGATCGGTGCCGGGGGCAAGGTGCCCTTCCTCGATCGCGAGGCGCACGGCTTTCTTGGTGATGGCGTTGCCGCGATGCTGGTTGGCGATAGCCGCGTCGCGGATCGGGCCCGGGCGGTCGTCGTACTCGATCGCGGCCGAGATCATGATGCAGCCGCCAGGGAGACCGGATTCGAGAGCCCAATCGAGCCAGCGCTCGAAGAGCGCGCGCAGCCGCGGCAACCCGCGCTCGATCTTCAGCACCGGCACGAAAACCTTCTCGCCATAGAGCTGAGCCGCGTGGTCCAGAACCGCGAGCTGTAGATCCTCGCGCGAGCCGAAATGTGCGAACAAGCCTGACTTCGACATGCCGGTCGCATCGGCCAGGCTACCAATGGTGAGCCCCTCGAGGCCGAGCCTGCTCGCGATCTTGAGCGCCTCGTCGAGGATCGCGGCGCGGGTCTGCTCTCCTTTGGTCGGGGTCATTCGGCGATCAAAATAGAACGAACGTTCGTAAATGTCAAGGCCTGTCCCAGGTATTGGCCGGTATGGCTTTCGCCGACTCGGGCGATGTCTTCGGGAGTGCCAGTGGCGACGATGCGGCCGCCGCGCTCGCCGCCCTCTGGCCCGAGGTCGATGACCCAGTCGGCGGTCTTTACTACGTCCATGTTGTGCTCGATCACTACGATGGTGTTGCCGGCGTCGCGCAGCCGGTGCAGCACCTCGAGCAGAAGCTTGATGTCCTGAAAATGCAGGCCGGTCGTCGGCTCATCGAGGATGTAGAGCGTGCGCCCGGTGTCGCGCTTGGAGAGCTCGAGCGAGAGCTTGACGCGCTGCGCTTCCCCACCGGAAAGCGTGGTGGCCGACTGGCCGAGACGCACGTAGCCCAGCCCCACGTCAATCAGCGTCTGCAGCTTGCGCGCGAGCGTCGGCACCGCGGAAAAGAAGCCATGCGCTTGCGTCACGGTCATCTCGAGGACCTCGTAGATGTTTCGGTTCTTGTAGCGGATCTCGAGCGTTTCGCGGTTGTAGCGCTTGCCGTGGCAGACATCGCAGGCCACATAGATATCGGGAAGGAAATGCATCTCCACCTTCGTGACGCCGTCGCCCTGACAGGCTTCGCAACGTCCGCCCTTCACGTTGAATGAGAAACGGCCGGCGTCATAGCCGCGCTGGCGCGCTTCCGGAACACCCGCGAAGAGGTCGCGGATCGGCGTGAAGAGGCCAGTGTACGTCGCAGGATTGGAGCGCGGGGTCCGGCCGATCGGGCTCTGGTCGACGCTGATCACCTTGTCGATCTTCTCGATGCCGCTCAAGCCCTCATGCGGCGCGGGCTCGGCGGAGGCGCCGTACAGGTGGCGCGCGAGCGCGGCGTACAGTGTGTCGTTTACCAGCGTGGACTTGCCCGAGCCCGACACGCCGGTGATACAGACGAAGACGCCAAGCGGGAGCTCGAGGTCCACGTTCTTCAGGTTGTTGCCGCGCGCGCCCTGCAGCACGATGTTTTCCTTGGAGCGCTTGCGGCGCGGCGGCACCGCAATGCTTAGGGCGCGCGAAAGATAGCGCCCGGTTAGCGAGGCCGGATTGCCGATGACCTCTGCCGGCGTGCCCTGCGCCACAATGCAGCCGCCGGCTTCCCCGGCGCCGGGCCCCATGTCGAGGACGTAATCCGCAGCGCGGATCGCTTCTTCGTCGTGTTCCACCACGATCACGGAGTTCCCGAGGTCGCGCAGCTGCTTCAGCGTCGTGATGAGGCGAGCGTTGTCGCGCTGATGCAAGCCGATGGAAGGCTCATCGAGCACATACAGGACGCCGGTCAGGCCCGAGCCGATCTGGCTCGCCAGGCGGATGCGCTGCCCTTCACCGCCCGAGAGCGTATCGGCGCCGCGCTCTAGCGTCAGGTAATCGAGCCCGACGTTGACGAGGAACTCGAGGCGGCTCGCGATTTCGCGCACAATGCGACCGGCGACCTCGCCTTTGGCGCCCTTCAGGTTGAGCCGCGTGAAGAACTGCTGCGTCTGCCTGAGCGGCCAGGCCGAGACCTGGTGCAGCGTCTTCTCACCCACGCGCACGTGCCGCGCTTCACGGCGTAGCCGCGCGCCTTCGCACTCGGGACAAGTGCGCAAATTGCGCAGTTTGGCGAGCTCCTCGCGTACCACGAGCGAGTCAGTCTCCCGATAGCGCCGTTCGTGATTGGGAATCACGCCCTCGAACGGGTGCTCTTTCCGCGAAGTCCGACTGCGCTCCGACAGGTACTGGAACGCGATCTTCTCCGTGCCCGAGCCGTAGAGGATGAGCTTCTGGATGCGCTCGTCGAGCATCTCCCAGGGGCTTTCGATGTCGAAGCGATAGTGCTTGGCGAGCGACTGCAACATCGAGTAGTAGAAATGGTTGCGCCGGTCCCAGCCGCGGATCGCACCGCTCGCGAGCGAAAGATTCGGATGCGCGACGATGCGCTTCGGATCGAAGAACTCCACGCAGCCGAGGCCGTCGCAGCGCGGGCAGGCGCCGATCGGGTTGTTGAAAGAAAAGAGCCGCGGCTCGAGCTCGGGCAGGGAGTAATCGCACGCCGGGCACGCGTAGCGCGCGGAGAAGACGTGCTCCTTCTTCGTGTCGGCTTCGACCACGACGGCCTTGCCATCGGCATGGCGCAGCGCCGTCTCGAGCGACTCGGCGAGACGCTGGCGAGCATCGGGTCGTACCCGCACCCGGTCGATCACCACATCGACCGAGTGCTTCACGTTCTTCGCAAGCCGCGGCTTGCCGTCGAGCTCGTGAACCGTGCCGTCGATGCGCACGCGAGTGAATCCCTGCGCGCGCAATTCGTCCAGGAGGTCAGCCTGCTCGCCCTTACGGCCGGCGACGACGGGCGCGAGCACCATGATGCGCGTGTCCTCGGGCAGCGCGGCGAGCTGGTCGATCATCTCGCTCACGGTCTGCGCTTCCAGAGCGAGCCCGTGCTCCGGACAGTACGGCGTGCCGGCGCGGGCGAAAAGAAGCCGCAGGTAATCGTGGATTTCGGTGACCGTGCCGACCGTCGAGCGCGGGTTGTGGCTTGCGGCCTTCTGCTCAATGGCGATCGCGGGCGACAGCCCTTCGATGAGGTCGACCTCGGGCTTCGCCATGAGCTCGAGGAACTGGCGCGCGTACGCCGAAAGTGACTCGACGTAGCGCCGTTGGCCTTCGGCATAGAGCGTGTCGAAGGCAAACGAGCTCTTGCCCGAGCCCGAAAGGCCGGTGATCACGACGAGCTTGTTGCGCGGCAGCTCCACGCTCAGGTTCTTGAGATTGTGGGTGCGCGCTCCGCGGATGCGGATCGAATCCATGGCGCGGAATCAAAAGGCGAACCTTGCTACTATAGCCCGCTTCGGCTTTTCTCCTCCATGAATCCCACGGAGCTTCGTGCAGGCGCCACCCTTGCCGGTGTCTTCGGCCTGCGCATGCTCGGGCTTTTTCTCATCCTCCCCGTGTTCGCGCTGCACGCGCCGCGCCTCGCCGGCGGCGACGACCTCACGCTCGTCGGAGTTGCGCTCGGCGCTTACGGTCTTTCGCAGGCGATCTTGCAGATTCCGTTCGGCATGGCATCGGACCGCTGGGGCCGCAAGCCGGTGATCTACGTCGGTCTTGTGATTTTCGCCGCCGGCAGCTTCCTCGCCGCCGCAGCGAGCGACATCTGGACCGCGATCGCCGGGCGCACGCTGCAGGGCGCAGGCGCCATCTCGTCGGTCGTGGTCGCGCTCGCGGCCGACCTCACGCGCGAACAGCACCGCACCAAGGTGATGGCGATGATCGGCGCCATGATCGGATTTGCCTTTGCGCTATCGCTCGTCGCAGCGCCGGCGCTTTACGAGCGCATCGGAATGGCCGGGCTTTTCGTCCTGACCGGCGTCCTTTGCCTCGCGGCGATGGCGGTCGTCAAGACGCTCGTGCCCGACGCCGTCGCACCGGCGCCGCGCGCCGCGGCTAGCGGAAAAGGCATACTCGACATCGAGCTTCTGCGGCTCAACTTCGGCATCTTCGTCTTGCACATGGTGCAGATGGCCATGTTCGTCGTCCTGCCCCCACTGCTGGTGACGGCGGGACTTCCCGGCGCCGAGCACTGGAAGCTTTATCTACCTGTCGTGCTGGCCTCGTTCGCGCTCATGGTGCCCCCCGTACTTTTGGCCGACCGGCGCAATCGTCCGAAGCCGGTCATGGTCGGGGCAGTCGCGCTGCTTCTGGCCGTGCAGACGGGACTGGCGTTCATGGGAACGACCCTAGCCGCGCTCGCGGTGCTGCTACTCGCCTTTTTCGCGGCCTTCAATGTTCTGGAAGCCTTGCTGCCCTCGCTGGTTTCCCGCATCGCACCGGCGCATGCGCGCGGGGCCGCGATCGGCGTCTACAACACTACGCAGACGCTCGGGCTTTTCTTCGGCGGACTCATGGGCGGCTGGGTCGCGGATCGTTATGGAGTATCGGCGGTATTCACGACATGCGCCTTGCTGGCCGCCCTATGGGGAGCTGTTGCCGCCGGCATGCGCCCGTTGCGGGCGCCGGTCAACGAGCTTTCGAGTCTTACGTTTTCCATAGCAGCCGAAGTCGATCTCGACGGACTGAGCGAAGCGCTGGCGCGCGTGCGCGGCGTGCGCGAAGCCGAGATCGTGCCGGCGGAGCGCATCGCGCGGCTCAAGGTCGTGCCTGGGCAGTGGGATGAGCATAGAGTACGTCAACTGATTACTGGGGAGGTTTGATATGGCATCGGTGAACAAGGTCATCATCGTCGGCAACCTCGGAGCGGATCCCGAGACGCGCTATCTGCCGAGCGGCGAGGCGGTGACCAACATCCGCGTCGCGACTACCGACCGCTGGAAGGACAAGACGAGCGGCGAGATGAAGGAGGCGACCGAATGGCATCGCATCGCCTTTTTCGGCCGTCTCGCGACCGTCGCCGGGGAATATTTGAAAAAGGGCTCGCAGGTCTACGTCGAAGGAAGCCTGCGCACGCGCAAATGGCAGGACAAGGACGGCCAGGACCGCTACTCGACCGAGATCCGCGGCGATGTGATGCAGATGCTTGGTCGGCGCGAAGGCGGCGGCGAGCCGCGCGAGCATGCCATCGAAACCAAAGCGTCCGAGCCGAGAGGCGCGCCGCCGTCCAAGAAGCCCGCGGGCAAGTTCGACGACATGGAGGACGACATCCCCTTCTAGCGCTATATAATTGCTTCGTAAGGGGAATATCTATGCCGATTTACGAGTACCGTTGCGAGCTCTGCGGCCACGAGCACGAGGTCCTGCAGAAAGTCAGCGAGCCGCCGCTTACCGACTGTCCGTCGTGCCACAAGCCCGGCCTGCAGAAAGTCCTCACCGCCGCGGGCTTCCAACTGAAGGGTAGCGGGTGGTATGCCACCGACTTCAAAGGCGGCGCGAAGAAAACCGAAGAGAAACCGAAAACCGAAACGAAGACCGAACCGAAGACCGATTCCAAACCTGACTCGAAGACCGAGACCAAGTCCGCCGCGGCCGCCTGTACGGACTAACGCTCGGCCATTAACCTAGCGGGCCCGGCGCGCGCCGGGCCTTTTTTGTCTGCAGGGCCGTGAAGAAATACTTCATCACCGGGTTGCTCATCTGGATTCCGCTGGTCATCACCATCTGGGTGCTGAAGCTGGTGGTGGACGTGCTCGACCAGTCGCTCCTTTTGCTGCCGGTGTCCTGGCAGACGGAAAACTGGCTCGGCGTGCACATTCCCGGTTTGGGCGCCATCCTCACCATCGTTATAGTCTTTTTGACCGGCCTCCTCGCCACCAATTTCTTCGGCGCGCAGCTGGTCGAGCTCTGGCACGAGATCCTGCATCGCATTCCCGTGGTGAACTCCATCTACTCGAGCGTGAAGCAGATCTCGGACACCCTGTTTTCGTCCAGCGGGCAGGCGTTCCGCAAGGCCCTTCTCGTGCAGTGGCCGCAGGAGGGCATGTGGACGATCGCGTTTCTCACCGGCACCCCGGGCGGCGGCGTCGCAACGCACCTGCCCCCTGACTGCGTGGCGGTGTACGTGCCGACCACGCCGAACCCGACGGGCGGCTACTTCGTGATCATCGCGCGCAAGAACGTGGTGGAGCTCGACATGAGCGTGGACCAGGCGCTCAAGTACATCATCTCCATGGGCGTCGTGCCGCCTCAGAAGTAATGCGCAGCCACTATTGCGGAGAGCTGCGCGCCGCGCTCATCGATCGCACTGTCACCTTGTGCGGATGGGCACACCGGCGCCGCGACCATGGCGGCGTGATCTTCATCGACCTGCGCGACCGCGAGGGACTGGCGCAGGTGGTATGCGACCCGGATCGGCAAGAGGCGTTCCGCGTCGCCGAGCGCGTGCGCAACGAGTTCGTCCTGCGCATCAGCGGAAAGGTGCGGCGCCGGCCCGCCGGTACGGTCAACGCCGAGCTGCCCACCGGTGAGGTGGAGGTCCTCGCGCACGAGGTGGAGATCCTCAATCCGTCGGCGCCCCCGCCTTTCCAGCTCGACGAGGACAACCTCTCCGAAAGCGTGCGGCTCGAGAACCGCGTGCTCGATCTCAGGCGCGCCCCGATGCAGCGCAACCTGCGCCTTCGTCACCGCGCGGCGATGGCGGTGCGCCGCTTTCTCGACGAACACGGCTTCGTCGACATCGAGACGCCGGTGCTCTACAAATCCACTCCGGAAGGCGCGCGCGAATTCCTCGTCCCCTCGCGCCTGCACGACGGGCACTTTTATGCGCTGCCGCAGTCGCCGCAGCTCTTCAAGCAGATGCTGATGGTCGCGGGCTTCGACCGCTACTACCAGATCGTGAAGTGCTTCCGTGACGAGGATCTGCGCGCCGACCGGCAGCCGGAGTTCACCCAGATCGATATCGAAACTTCCTTCCTTTCGGAGGAAGACATCCGCGGGCTTATGGAGTCGCTTGTACGCTATCTCTTCCGTGAAGTGATCGGCGTCGAGCTGCCCGCGCCGTTCCCGGTCCTGACCTACGACGAGGCGATGCGCGATTACGGCACCGACAAGCCGGATCTGCGCATCCCGCTCAAGCTCGCCGAGATCACCGATGCCGTGAAGGACGTGGAGTTCAAGGTTTTCTCCGCGCCGGCGAACGAGCCGGGCGGGCGTGTGTGCGCGCTGCGCGTCCCTGGCGGCGGCGCGCTCACGCGCGGTGAGCTCGACGGCTATGGCGAGTACGCAAAGACACTTGGCGCCAAGGGCTTGGCGTGGATCAAGGTGAACCAGCGAGCCAAGGGCGCGGAGGGCCTGCAGTCTCCCATTGTGAAGAACCTGCACGCGCGCTCGCTCGCCACCATCCTCGAAAGAACGGCGAGCGAAGACGGCGATGTCATCTTCTTCGGCGCCGGCGACGCAGTGACTGTCGACGCGTACATGGGTGCGCTGCGCGATAAGGTCGGCCACGATCGCGATCTCACGGAGAAAGCCTGGCGCCCGCTCTGGGTCGTCGACTTCCCAATGTTCGAGTTCGACCCCGACAGCCGGCAATGGAAGGCACGCCACCATCCCTTCACCAGCCCGAAGGACGGACATGAGCAGTACATCGAGTCGGCGCCGCAGAAGGCTTACGCCAAGGCCTACGACATGGTACTGAACGGCTGGGAGATCGGCGGTGGCTCAGTGCGCATCCATCGCCAGGAGATCCAACAGACGGTGTTCCGCGCGCTCAAGATGACGGGGGCAGAGCAGCGCGCGAAGTTCGGCTTCCTGCTCGATGCCCTGCAATTCGGCGCGCCGCCGCACGGCGGCATCGCTTTCGGCTTCGATCGTCTAGTGACGCTGATGGCGGGCGCGGCCGCGATCCGCGATGTCATCGCATTCCCGAAGACGCAGCGCGGCCAGGATCTCCTCACCGGCGCGCCCACTCCGGTCACTGAAAACCAGCTGCGCGAGCTGCACCTGCGCCTGAGGAATCCGCAGTAGCCGTGAGGTGGCTGGCGGGATTCGCCTGGCTCGTCGCGGCGGGCGCGCTCGCCTTTGTCGCTGAAACGAAGGTTTCTCAGTTGCCGCCCGAGGCGCGCGCTACCCTTGCGCTCATCAAGGCCGGCGGGCCCTTTCGTTATCCGCAGGACGGTAAGACGTTCCACAACCGGGAGAAAGTGCTGCCTAAACGCGAGCGCGGCTACTACCGCGAGTTCACCGTGACGACGCCCGGGGCGCGCGATCGCGGAGCGCGTCGCATCGTCGCCGGTCGCGGCGGCGAGTTCTACTACACCGAGGACCACTACCGCAGTTTCAGGCGCATCATCGAGTGATGGGCAAGCTCGGTCTGCGGCTGCGCGATGCA
>JAICPQ010000129.1 GCA_025929745.1 Burkholderiales bacterium
CCGTCCTGCAGGGCCTGAAGCAGCTCGGCGTCGGGCTTTCGCTCGACGACTTCGGCACCGGCTACTCGAGCCTCTCGTATCTCAAGGATCTGCCGATCGACACGCTGAAGATCGACCGCTCGTTCGTGCGCGACATCGGCGCGGGCGAGGAGGCCGACGATGGCGTGCTCGCGCAGGCCATCATCTCGCTCGGCCACGCCCTGCACCTCAAAGTGATCGCCGAAGGCGTCGAGACCGACGCCCAGATGCGCTTTTTGCGCCGCAACGCATGTGACGAAGTGCAGGGTTTCTTCTACGGCGAGCCCGTTCCCCCCGACGCGCACGCCCGCCTGCTCGAGAAAGCCCGCCGCAAGGTCCGGTAACATCGTTTGCGTGAGCACCGACAAGCGCCCGCTGGTCCTGGTGGTCGACGATTCCGAGGACATGCTCGCGCTCGCGCAGAAGGCGCTCGCCTCGGACTACGAGGTGATTACCGCGGCCGACCCCGGCACGGCAATCGAGAAGGCGTCGGGCCAGCCGCGTCCCGATCTCATTCTGCTGGACGTCGAGATGCCGGAGATCGACGGCTTCGAGGTGTGCCGCGCGCTCAAGGGCGAGGCCGCCACGAGCGGCATTCCGATCATCTTTCTCACCGGCAAGACCGAGGCGCAGGCGCAGGTCGAAGCGCTCGAGCTCGGCGCCGCCGACTTCATTACCAAATCCAGTAGCAACGCCGCGGTTCTCAGAGCGCGCGTGCGCATGCACCTCGCGCTCACGAACCGCCAGGCCGAGCTCGAGCGGCTGGTCAAGCAGAGAACCGAGCAGCTCGAATCGAGCCGCAGCGAGCTCATCCGGCGGCTCGCGCGCGTTCTCGAGTTCCACGAGAGCCAGGCGGTCGGCAACCGGGTGATGCGCCTGGGCCATTACGCGAAGCTGATCGCGCAAGCCGCGGGCGCGAAGCCGGAGGTCGTGGACATGATGCACAAGGCCGCGCCGCTCCACGACATCGGCAAGCTCGGCGTGCCGGCCGAGATCCTGAGGAAGCGCGACAAGCTCTCGGTCCCCGACTGGGAGCGCGTCAAGCGCCATCCGCAGCTCGGCGCCGATATCATCGGCGAGCACGACGATCCGCTCCTCAAGCTCGCTCGGCAGCTCGCGCTCACGCACCATGAACACTGGGACGGCACCGGCTACCCGGAGGGCCTGAAAGGCGAGGCGATTCCCTGGCCGGGCCGCGTGATGGCGATCGTGGATGCGTTCGAAGCCATGACGAGCACCCAGTTCCACCGCGACGCGATGCCCATCGAACGCGCGGTCGGCGAAATCGAACGCGGCGCGGGGACCAAGTACGACCCAAAGCTCGTCGAGGCGTTCAAAAAGGCCTTGCCGGTGATGCAGCGGGTGCGCGACACCTACGCCGACAAGCTCGGCGATCTCATCAACCTCGACTTCGCGCCGAAGGGCGTCACGGCCGCCGTCAAGCCCGCGTCCGCGCCGGCGGCGTCCAAGAAACACATATGAGCGTGGCCGCGGTCCCGCTCCATCGCAAGCTCGAATTTGCCTTTCCCGCGACGCAACGGTAGGTTGCGCGCTCCTTGGATCTAGAACGTCCGCGCAGGGATTCGCGGGCGGCCCTCACGCTGGCCGCCCTCGGCGTCGTTTTCGGCGACATCGGCACGAGCCCGCTCTACGCGGTGAAGGAAACGTTCTCGCCCGCGCACGGGCTGCCCTTCACGCCCGCCACGATCCTCGGCGGCCTGTCGATGATCTTCTGGTCGCTGATGATCGTGGTGTCGCTCAAGTACGTGGTGCTCGTAATGCGCGCCGACAACCGTGGCGAGGGCGGCACGATGGCGCTCCTCGCGCTCGCGAGCAACGCGCTTCGCAAGCGGCCGCAGCTGCGCTTCGTCGTCATGCTCCTCGGGCTCCTCGGCGCTTCGCTCTTCCTAGGCGAAACCGTGCTCACGCCGGCGATCTCGGTCGTGTCCGCGATCGAAGGCCTCGAAGTCGGCACGCCGCTCTTCCGCCGCTGGGTGATTCCGCTTTCGGTGGTGGTGCTCGTCGGCCTCTTCGCGCTCCAGCGCCTGGGCACCGCAAAAGTCGGCGCGCTGTTCGGTCCGGTTTGCCTTGTCTGGTTCATCACGCTCGCCGCGATCGGCGTCTGGAACATCTGGCTAAATCCCGCCGTGCTCGCGGCGCTCGATCCGCGCCACGCCTATGCCTTCGCCACCGGCCACGCCTTCGCCTCCTTTGCCGTTCTCGGCGCGGTGCTCCTTGCGTTCACCGGAACCGAGTCGCTCTACGCCGACATGGGGCACTTCGGCAGATGGCCGATCCGGGTCGGGTGGTTCACGATGGTGCTGCCTTCGCTCGCGCTCAACTACTTCGGGCAGGGGGCGCTCCTCATCGCCAACCCGGCGGCGGTCGAAAACCCGTTCTACTACGCCGTGCCGGGATGGGCGCTCTATCCAATGGTGGCGCTCGCCACCGCCGCGACGGTGATTGCCTCGCAGGCCTCGATCACGGGCACCGCCTCGCTTACGCGCCAGGCAGTGCAGCTCGGGTTCCTGCCGCGGCTCAACATCGTGCAGACCTCGGCCAAGGCGTACGGCCAGATTTATATCCCCGCGGTCAACTGGTTCCTGCTCATCATGGTGCTCGCCGCCGTGCTCGGCTTCGGCTCCTCCAGCAACCTGGCCCAGGCCTACGGCGTCGCGCTCACCGGCACGATGCTCGTCACCACGATCCTCACCTTCTTCGTGATCCGCTACGCCTGGCGCTACCCGCTGTGGCTGTGCGTCTTCGCCACCGCGTTCTTCTTCGCGATCGACATCGTGTTTTTCGGCTCCGCCATGCTCAAGGTTCCCCAGGGCGGCTGGTTTCCGCTCGTCATCGGCGCGGGCATGTTCCTCGTCATGACCACGTGGCGCCGCGGGCGCGAAGTCATGTTCGATCGCCTGAATGACTCGGCTGTCCCGCTCGCCCCTTTCCTGAAGTCCCTCATGGTCGACCCGCCGCATCGCGTGCCGGGCACCGCGATTTTCCTCACCGCTACGCCGGACGCGACGCCGCACGCGCTGCTCCACAACCTGAACCACAATAAGGTGCTGCACGAGCGCGTGGTGTTCCTTACGGTGGAGATCCGCGACGTGCCGTGGGTCACTTTCGAGGAGCGCGTCACCTGCGAGCGCATGGGCCACGGCTGCTGGATGGTGCGCGTGCGCTTCGGCTTCATGAACCGGCCCGACGTGATGCGCGCCCTCGAGGTGTGCGGCGCGCTCGGCCTGGAATTCGACATGATGCAGACGTCCTTCTTCCTCTCGCGCCAGCAGGTTGTGCCCGCGACCGGCGGGCCCTCCAACATGTGGCGCTGGCGCGAGCGCATGTTCGCCGCCATGGCGCGCAACGCCGGCAACATCACCGACTACTTCAATATTCCGACCAACCGCGTGATCGAGCTCGGTACGCGCGTCGAGATTTAGGAACTAATCGTCGGCCACCAGGCGGTATCCCACTCCCGTCTCGGTGAGCAGATATCGGGGCCGTACGGGGTCTGGTTCGAGCTTGTCGCGCAGCTGCTTCATGTACACGCGCAGGTAATGCGTGTCCTGCGCATGGGTCGGACCCCACACCTCCTGCAGAAGCTGACGATGCGTGACCACCATGCCGAGGTGCTTCGCCAGACATGCGAGCAGGCGAAATTCGATCGCGGTGAAGTGGATCTCTTCACCGTCGCGCGTCGCGCGCCTCGCCTCGAAGTTGATTTGGACTTCACCGAAAGAAAGCTCCTTGCCGGCCGGCGGCTGCGCGGCGTGCCGCAGTGCCACGCGAACGCGCGCCAGAAGCTCGCCCACGCCGAAGGGCTTGGTAATGTAGTCGTCCGCTCCCGAGTCGAGCGCGTCGATTTTCGAGCGCTCCTGAATGCGCGCCGAGAGCACGATGATCGGCATCGTTGACCATTCGCGGATGTGGCGGATGACTTGGATGCCGTCGAAGTCGGGAAGCCCGAGATCGACGATCGCGAGGTCGGGCTTGTGCATGCCGGCATCCACCTCGCCGCGCCGGCCGTTCGGCGACTCGACAACGCGGTAGCCCTCTGCACCCAGGGAAGAGCGCAGGAAGTGCCGGATCTCGGGCTCGTCCTCGACGACGAGGATCGTCGGGCTCATTGCGCGAGCGCCTCGGCCGGAAGCGCCGGCGGCGTCTCGAGGGGCAGCGTGAACCGGAAAGCGGTGCCGACGCCGGGCAGGCGCTCGGCCCAGATCCGGCCCTTATGCAGCTCGACGATGGCGCGGCAAATCGCGAGGCCCAAGCCCGCGCCGCGATGGAACTTCTTGAAGATGCGCTCGAGGTCGCCCTCGGGCAGGCCGGGTCCGAAATCCTCGACGGAGACGACCATCTCGCCGGCGCTCGCCTGCGCGCGCAGGCGGATCAGCGTGCGCGGCGGCGTATGGCGCGCCGCGTTCTCGAGCAGGTTGGCGAGGACCTGCTCGACGAGGCCCGCGTCCATGCGCACGAGCGGCAAATCCTCGGGCAGGTCCACCATCACCATGTGCGTGGCGAGCCGATCGCGCAGGCGGCGCAGCACCGCGCCGGCGATCTCGTTAAGCGAGCCCCAGTCGCGCTCGAGCTTCATCGCGCCGGTCTCGAGGCGCGTCATCTGCAGCACCTTGGTGACGAGCTCGGACATCTCGCGCGCCTGCTGGAAGATGCTCTGCGCGAGGCTTGCGCGCTCCTCCGGCGGCAGGCGCTCGCCGCGCTCGGCGAGCGTCGATGCCGAGCCGGTGATCACGGCGAGCGGCGTGCGCAGATCGTGCGAGATCGAGGCAAGCGGCGCGCTCCGAACGCGCTCGGTCTCGGCCTCGATCGCGAGGTCGGCCTGCGCGCGGGCGCGCGCACGCACACGCTCGGTGAGCCCGGAGACGATGAGACCGACCGCGAGCATCATCGCGAGCGTCAGCAGGTATTGCGGATCGTCGACGTGGAAGGTGCCGCGCGGCGGAATGAAAAAGAAGTTGAACGCCGCGACGTTCAACACCGAGACGGCGACCACCGGACCGCGGCCGTAGCGCAGTGCGACGAGCACGACGGCGATCAGGTATACCAGCGCCACGTTCACGACATGGAAGTACGCATCGAGGCCGAGCGCGACCAGCGTCGCAGTGATGGTGGCGCCTGCCGCCCAGGCATAGCCCATGCGGTTACTCTAGCGCAGCGCGCGCATTAAGAACCCGTAAAAAAATCGCGCCCCGGCGCGCATCTGGCGACGCCGGCGGTACAGTGCGCGGCTCATGCCTGCCCGCCAATCCACTCCTGCGCTCACGCTTCTTGCGCTCGGCGTTGTGTTCGGCGACATCGGTACGAGCCCGCTCTACGCCGTGAAGGAAACGTTCTCGACGGACCACGGCATCGCGCTCACCGACGAGAACATCCTCGCCGGACTGTCGCTCATGTTCTGGTCGTTGATGGCCGTGGTGTCGCTCAAGTATGTGCTCCTCATCATGCGCGCCGACAATCGGGGCGAGGGCGGCATCATGGCGTTAATCGCGCTCGCGACGAAGGCGATCAAGGACCAGCCGCACTGGCGCATCCCGCTTCTCGTCATCGGTGTATTCGGCGCCTCGCTCTTTTACGGCGACGCGGTCCTGACGCCGGCGATCTCGGTGTTGTCTGCGGTCGAAGGGCTGGAAGTGGGCACCGAGGCGTTCAAGCCGTACGTGGTGCCGATCGCCGTCGGCGTGCTGGCGGCGCTCTTCGCCTTCCAGGCGCGCGGCACCGAAACGGTCGGCCGCTTCTTCGGCCCGGTGACGCTCTTCTGGTTCATCGCCATCGGCGCGGCTGGAATCTACGGCATCGCGCGCGAGCCCGCGGTGCTGGCCGCATTGAATCCACTGCACGCGCTGCGTTTCCTGCTGACGCATGTCGCCGAATCGTTCGTCGTGCTCGGCGCCGTGGTGCTCGTCGTCACCGGCGCCGAGGCCCTCTACGCCGATATGGGCCACTTCGGCAAGCGCCCGGTGCGCATTGGCTGGTTCTCGCTGGTCGCGCCTGCGCTGGTGCTCAACTACTTCGGGCAGGGCGCGCTCCTCATGACGAACCCCGATGCCGCTGCCAACCCGTTCTACTGGCTCGTGCCCGGCTGGGCGCTCTATCCAATGGTCGCGCTCGCCACGGCCGCGACGGTCATAGCCTCGCAAGCGGTGATCTCGGGTGCGTTTTCGATCACGCGCCAGGCGGTTCAACTCGGATTCCTGCCCCGGGTGAACATCGTGCACACTTCGCCGCGCGAGATCGGGCAGATCTACATCCCGAGCGCGAACTGGATTCTCTGTGCGATGGTGATCGGCGCGGTGATCGGCTTCGGCTCCTCATCGCGCCTCGCCGGCGCCTACGGCGTAGCCGTGACGGGCACGATGCTCGTGGACACGCTGCTCACTTTTTTCGTCATCCGCTACGCCTGGCGCTACCCGCTGTGGTTGTGCCTCTTCGCTACCGGCTTCTTCCTCGTCATCGATCTTGCGTTCTTTTCCGCGACGCTGCTCAAGACGAAGGACGGCGGCTGGTTCCCGCTTGTCATCGGCAGCGGGGTGTTTCTCGTGATGAGCACATGGCGGCGCGGCCGCGAGGTGTTGCTCGATCACGTGCGAAGGTCGTCGGTACCGCTCGAGCCTTTCCTCAAGAGCCTTTTCGCCGAGCCGCCCCAGCGGGTGCCGGGCACGGCGGTGTTTCTCACCGCCACGCCCGATGTCACGCCGCACGCGCTGCTCCACAGCCTCAAGCACTACCGGACGCTGCACGAACGCGTGGTGTTCCTGACAGTGGAGTTCCGCGACGTGCCCTGGGTCCCATTCGAGGAGCGTGTGCGCTGCGAGAAGCTGCGTAACAACTGCTGGCGGGTGCGCGTGCGCTACGGCTTCATGAACCGGCTCGACATCCTGCGCGCGCTCGAGCTCTGCGGCGCGATGGGTCTCGAGTTCAATCTCATGGAAACCTCATTTTTCCTCTCGCGCGAGAAGATCGTGCCGGCCGTCGGCGGCATCGCGCCCATGGCCCGCTGGCGCGAGCACATCTTCTCGGCACTGGCGCGCAACGCCGCCAACATCACGGACTATCTCAACATCCCGACCAACTGCGTGGTCGAGCTTGGCACGCGGGTGGAGATCTAGACAAAGGGGTCAGGACCCTTTTACCGGAAAAAGGGTCGGATCTCGGCTAAGCCACGGTGTACACGAGGCCCGGCTCGATGTAGAGCTCGCCCGGGGCGAGGTTCTCGCGTCCGCGCCCGTCGAGCACGTGGTCGAAACGGTAGTCGATCCCCATGAAGCGCACGCTGCCCCAGATCGGATGTCCCTTGTACTCGCCGATGGGAACCGAATGCGCCTGCAGCGCGCTCGTGGAAACGATGACCACGCCCTGGCGCCGCAGATACGAAGGATCGGTGAGCTTCGCGAACTGCCGTTGCACGATCCAGTGCAGCGGCAGCGCGATGACCAGGAAAACGGCGAGCGCCTCAAGAGCCGACATGTCGCACCAAAAGCAACTTTCGCACCTATTCGCGACCGGCGCCGAGCGCGAAGCGCACGAGCTCGGCGAGATTGCGCGCGCCGAGCTTTTCCATGATGCGCGTCTTGTGCACCTCGACCGTGCGCGGACTGATGCCGAGCGCGGTGCCGATTTCCTTGGCGTGCAGGCCCTTCGCGGCGAGCTCGAGGACCTCGCGCTCGCGCGCGGTGAGCGCGGCGA
>JAICPQ010000145.1 GCA_025929745.1 Burkholderiales bacterium
AGACGTGAAGCGCCAGTCGGCGAACGTCTACCGCATGAAGCTTCTCGGCGCTCAGGTGATCCCAGTCGAGTCCGGTTCGAAGACGCTGAAGGACGCGCTGAACGAGGCGATGCGCGACTGGGTCACCAACGTCGACGACACCTTCTACATCATCGGCACGGTGGCCGGACCGCATCCGTATCCGATGATGGTGCGCGACTTCCAGTCAGTGATCGGCGAGGAGTGCCTTACGCAGATGCCCGAGCTCGCCGGCCGCCAGCCCGACGCGGTGATTGCGTGCGTCGGCGGCGGCTCCAACGCGATGGGCATCTTCTTCCCCTACATTAGCCACGAGAAAGTGCGCCTGATCGGTGTCGAAGCCGCGGGCGAAGGCTTGTCCACCGGCAGGCACGCGGCGTCGCTCTGCGCCGGAAGGCCGGGCGTCCTCCACGGCAACCGTACCTATCTGCTTCAGGACGCGAACGGGCAGATCACCGAGACGCACTCGATCTCGGCCGGGCTCGACTACCCCGGCGTCGGCCCTGAGCACGCCTGGCTCAAGGATTCGAAGCGCGCGGAATACGTTGCGGTGAGCGATGAGGATGCGCTGCGTGCTTTTCATGATCTCTGTCGCGACGAAGGCATCATCCCGGCGCTCGAGTCGGCGCATGCTGTCGCGCACGCGATGAAGATCGCGCCGTCAATGGGCAAGGACGCCATCCTGCTTGTCAACCTGTCCGGGCGCGGCGACAAGGATATGCACACCGTCGCGGAGCGCATGGGGATCAAGTTCTGACGATGTCGCGCATCCAGGTCCGCTTCGAGCGGCTGGCGCGCGAAAAGCGCAAGGCGCTCATCCCCTACATCGCAGCCGGTGATCCGCATCCGTCACTGACCGTGCCGCTGATGCGCGGTCTGGTTGAGGCGGGCGCCGACATCCTTGAGCTCGGCGTGCCGTTTTCCGATCCAATGGCCGACGGCCCCGTGATCCAGCGCGCCGGCGAGCGCGCGCTCAAGCATGGGGTCGGTCTTTCCGACGTCCTGCGCTTCGTAGCCGAATTCCGAAAAGATGACAAGAACACCCCTGTCGTGCTGATGGGCTACGCCAATCCGATCGAGGCGATGGGCATTGAGAAGTTCATCGCGGCAGCAAAAGCCGCCGACATCGACGGCGTCATCGTGGTCGACTATCCGCCCGAGGAATGCGAATCCTTCGCCGCCGCGGCGAAGACGCAGGGCATCGATCCGATTTTTCTGCTGGCGCCTACCTCGACAGAGCAGCGCATCGAGCAGGTCGCGCGCGTGGGCAGCGGCTACCTCTATTACGTGTCGCTGCGCGGCGTGACCGGCGCGGGCCACCTCGACTTCTCGGAAGTCACGGCCCGCATCCCGAAGATCCGCGCGGCGACGCGCCTGCCCATCGGCGTGGGTTTCGGCATCCGCGATGCGCAATCGGCGCGCAGGGTGGCCGAGTGCGCGGACGCGGTGGTGATCGGCAGTCGTATCATCCAGGAAATCGAAGCCGGGGCCGCCGACGGTGCGGTGGCGCGGGTCAAGGCGTTCTTGAAGCCGATCAGGGAGGCGTTGGACGCGAGATGAGCTGGTTGCAGAAGCTGCTGCCGCCGAAAATCCAGCGCACTGGCCCGGGCGCCAGGAAGACCGTGCCCGAAGGCCTGTGGACGAAGTGCGCGGCGTGCGACGCAGTGCTCTACTCCACCGACCTCGAGAAGAACCTCAACGTCTGCCCGAAATGCGGCCATCACGAGCGCCTGGGCGCGCGTCCGCGCCTGGACGCGCTGCTCGACCCGGACGGGCGCTTCGAGATCGGCGCGGAAGTGCTGCCGGTCGATCCGCTCAAGTTCAAGGACTCGCGCAAGTACGTCGAGCGCCTGTCGGACGCCCAGGAGGAGACGGCCGAAGGCGACGCGCTCGTCGTCATGCAGGGCTCGGTCAAGGCGCTCGGCGTGGTGTGCGCGGCTTTCGAGTTCGACTTCATGGGCGGCTCGATGGGCTCGGTGGTCGGCGAGCGCTTCGTGCGCGGGGTACGCGTCGCGATCGAGCAGAAGCTGCCGTTCGTGTGCGTCACCGCCTCGGGCGGCGCGCGCATGCAGGAGGGGGCGCTCTCCCTCGTGCAGATGGCAAAGACGACCGCCGCGCTTACCGACCTTGCCGAGCGCGGCCTGCCGTTCATCTCGGTGCTTTCCGATCCGACCATGGGCGGAGTCTCGGCGAGCTTCGCCATGATCGGCGACGTGGTGATCGCCGAGCCGAAGGCGCTCATCGGCTTTGCCGGACCGCGCGTGATCGAGCAGACCGTGCGTCAGAAGCTTCCCGACGGGTTCCAGCGCGCCGAGTTCCTGCTCGAGAAGGGCGCGATCGACATGATCGTCGACCGACGACAGCTGCGCGACAAGCTGCACTCCGTGCTCTCCCTCCTGCAAGGGCTACCCCCCGCCGAAACCACGGCGTGACGCTTCTCGCGGAGGTGGTGCGCGTGTCCGCCGCCGTGGCGGCGACGTCCGGCCGGTTGGAGAAAACGCGGCTCATCGCCGAATGCCTGCGCGCGCTTGAGCCGGGCGAAGTGGAGATCGCGCTGCCGTATCTCAGCGGCGATATGCGCCAGGGAAAGCTCACCGTCGGCTCTGCCACGCTGCGCGCGGTCATGGGCGCCGCGGCAGCAGCGCCCAGCCTGACTTTGCACGACGTCGACACCGCGCTTACGGCGCTCAAAAGCGTAAAGGGCAAGGGATCGGCGGCGGCGCGACAAGCTCGCCTCAACGAGCTCTTCTCAAGAGCCACGGCGGAGGAGCAGGACTTTCTGCTGCGGCTCATGGTGGGCGAGTTGCGCCAGGGCGCGCTGGAAGGCGTGATGCTAGATGCGGTCGCCGCGGCGGCGAATCTGCAGCCCGCTGAAGTGCGGCGCGCGGCGACCTTTGCCGGCGGCATCCCGCAGGTCGCAAGAGCGGCGCTCGCCGGCGGGCGCACCGCGCTCGAGCAGTTCGCGATCCGGCTCATGCAGCCCGTGCTGCCGATGCTCGCCCAGCCCTGCGAGGACGTGGAAACGGCGCTCGGCGCCCTCGGCACCGCGCTCTTCGAATGGAAGCTGGACGGCGCACGCGTGCAGGTCCACAAAGCGGGCGACGAGATCCGCGTGTTCACGCGTAACCTGAACGACGTGACCGCCGCGGTTCCTGAAGTCACAGCGGCTCTCCGGGGCGTTTCTTCTTCGCTCATTCTGGACGGGGAGGTGATCGCGCTGCGCACCGACGGCCGGCCGCATCCGTTCCAGATCACGATGCGCCGCTTCAGCCGCAAGCTCGAGGTCGATGCGGTGCGCGGCGAGCTTCCGCTCTCGGTGTTCTTTTTCGACTGCCTGCTGCGCGACGGCGCGCCGCTCGTCGACCGCAGCGCGCGCGAGCGCCACGGCATCCTGCGCGAAGCGCTTCCCGCGCAATTGGTAACGCCGTCGCTTATCACCCGCGAGCGCGACGATGCCGAGCGCTTCTACCAGGAAGCGCTGGCGCGCGGGCACGAAGGCCTGATGGCCAAGGCGCTCGATGCGCCCTATGAAGCGGGGCGCCGCGGCGCAGGCTGGCTCAAGCTCAAGCGCGCGCACACGCTGGATCTTGTCGTCATCGCGGCCGAATGGGGCCACGGCCGCCGGCGCGGCTGGCTTTCCAACCTCCACCTCGGCGCGCGCGATCCCGCCAGCGGGGGCTTCGTCATGCTTGGCAAGACGTTCAAGGGTCTGACCGACGCCACGCTGGAATGGCAGACGCGCGAATTCCTCGCGCGCGAAGTGAGCCGCGACGAGTGGACGGTGTATCTGCGCCCCGAGCTCGTCGTCGAGATCGCCTTTAACGACGTGCAGGAAAGTCCGCACTATCCCGCAGGCATGGCGCTGCGTTTCGCGCGCCTCAAGGGCTACCGGCCGGACAAGCGGCCGGAGGAGGCCGACACCATCGACACCGTGCGCCAGATCTACGAGCGAAGCCTGTCGTGAGAACGCTGGAGGACTGGCTATCCTTCATCGAGCGCCAGCATCCAAACTCCATCGCGCTCGGACTTGAACGGGTCGCTGCGGTTTTCAAACGGATGCAGATTCGCCTGCAGTGTCCGGTCGTTACGGTGGGCGGAACGAACGGCAAGGGCTCGACCTGCGCGATGCTCGAATCGATCCTGCGCGCGGCGGGGCACCGCACGGGGCTTTACACGTCGCCCCACCTCCTTCGCTACAACGAGCGCGTGCGCGTCGCCGGCATCGAAGTCGAAGATGCGGCGCTGGTCGCGGGATTCGAAGCGGTCGAGAAAGCGCGCGGCGACACGCCGCTGACCTACTTCGAATACGGCACGCTCGCCGCGCTGTGGCTTTTCCGCGACGTGGAAATCGCGGTGCTGGAAGTGGGACTGGGCGGTCGCCTCGATGCGGTGAACGTGCTGGATGCCAGCTGCGCCGTGCTCACGAGCGTCGACATCGACCATGTCGACTACCTCGGTCCGGATCGCGAGTCGATCGGCCGCGAGAAGGCTGGCATCTTCCGCGAAGGACGGCCGGCGGTCATCGCGGAGCCGAAGCCGCCGCGCTCGGTGCTCGAAGCGCCGGGAACGAAGCTCCTGTTCGGCCGGGACTTCGGCTTCAGCGCCGCAAGCAACCAGTGGAGCTATTGGGGTCCGCGCGGCAAACGCGCCGGTCTCGCCTATCCTGCCTTAAGGGGAAACTTGCAGATCAGAAACGCGGCTGCGGCGCTGTGCGCGCTCGACGCGCTCGAGTTTCCGATCACCATGCAGGACGTGCGGCGCGGCCTTGCGGAAGTCACGCTGCCCGCGCGCTTTCAGGTCGTGCCGGGCCGGCCGCAGGTGATCCTCGATGTCGCGCACAACGTCGAAGCGGCGCGCACCCTGGCCGAGAACCTGGCGGCGTCGGGATTCGCACCGGAGACGATCGCGGTGTGCGGCATGCTGCGCGATAAGGACATGGGCGGCGTGCTCGGCGCGCTTGCGCCGCGCGTGACGCGCTGGCACTTCGCTTCACTTTCCGGGCCGCGCGCGGCGAGCGCGGCAGAACTTAGAGCCGCGGCGCCTTCCCTCACCGGGGAATGCTTTGCGTCGCCGAGCGCGGCCTTCGCGGCAGCGCTCGAGCGCGCGCAGGAGGGTGATAAGATCGTCGTGTTCGGTTCCTTCCTGACCGTCGGCGAAGTGATGGGATGGCTCAAGAACAACAAAACGTCGAAACGCTGAAGCGCAGGGGAAGGAGGCGGCTGGTCGGTGCGCTGGCACTCGTGCTGGCCGCGGTGATCGTGCTTCCCATGGTCTTCGATCCGGAGCCGCGCGGTACCGGCTCCACGGTAAACGTGCGCATTCCGGGCGAGGACGAGACGCCGTTCGCGCCGAAGCTTCCCGCCAAGAAAAGCGAGGAGTACGTCGTCCAGGTCGGCGCCTTCGCCAATCCGCAGGCCGTGCTCGCCCAACTGGATTCCGCGAAGATTCCGCACTACACCGAGAAGATTCAGAGCAATCTCACGCGCGTGCGCGCCGGACCGTTTGCGACGCGCGAGGCGGCGCAAAAAGCGCACGAGCAGCTGAAGAGCCTGGGCTTCGAGCCGGGCGCCGTGGCGCAGAAATGACCTGGCTCGATTACGGCGTCATCGCGGTGCTCGTGCTCTCGATCGCCTGGGGCGCGTGGCGCGGCTTCGTGCACGAGGTGCTTTCGCTTGCCGGCTGGATCATGGCTTTCATCGCCGCGAACCTCCTGGCGACGCCTCTTGCGGAAAGCTTTCCCGCCAATATGCGCCCTGAATTCCGTGTGGTGGGCGCGTTCGCTGCCGTCTTCATCGGCACGCTGGTGCTCACCGCGCTCCTGACCGCGCTGGTCACCAAGGTCGTGCGCGTCTCGGTGCTGCAAAACCTCGACCGCTGGCTCGGCGCGCTTTTTGGCCTGCTACGCGGACTGGTGCTGATCGTCGCCTTCGCGCTGATCGCCGGCCTGACACCGCTGCCGCGCAGCCCCGCCTGGACGAATTCGGGCACAGGCTATTCGCTGGCGCAGACGGCGATCCAGCTCAAGCCCTGGCTGCCGCCGGCGCTCGCCAACCGCTTGAAATATAATTAGCCGTTAACCACATAGGGAAAACCATCCCATGTGCGGGATTCTCGGAATCGTCGCCCGTTCCCCCGTCAATCAGCTGCTCTACGACGGGCTGCTGCTGCTCCAGCACCGTGGTCAGGACGCCGCGGGCATCGTCACGGCCGAGCGCAACTCGTTCCACATGCACAAGGCGCCCGGCATGGTGCGCGACGTGTTCCGCACCCGGAACATGCGCTCGCTCCCGGGAAACATCGGCATCGCGCATTGCCGCTACCCCACCGCAGGCTCGGCTTTCAATGCCGCCGAGGCGCAGCCGTTCTACGTGAATTCGCCGTTCGGCATCGTCCTTGGCCACAACGGCAACCTGACGAACTCCGATCAGCTGAAGGACGAGATGTTCCGTACGGATCTCAGGCACATCAACACGGGATCGGACTCCGAAGTGCTCGTCAACGTGCTAGCGCACGAGCTGGAGAAGGCTTCGGTCAAGCTACGTCTCGATGCGCCGACCATTTTCCGAGCGGTGGCGAACGTGCATCGCCGCGTGCGCGGCGCGTACGCGGTCGTCGCGATGATCGCCGGCTACGGCGTGCTCGCCTTTCGCGACCCCTACGGGATCCGGCCCGCGGTCATCGGCTACAACGAGACCGACGCCGGCACCGAATACATGGTGGCCTCCGAGTCCGTAGCGGTCGATGCGCTCGGCTTCCGCGTGCTGCGCGACATCGGCCCGGGTGAAGCGGTGTTCATCGACGAGGACGGCAACTTCCATAGCCAGCAGTGCGCGTCGCACGCAAGCCTTAATCCCTGCATCTTCGAATACGTCTACCTCGCGCGGCCCGATTCGCTGATCGACGGCGCCTCGGTCTACGAATCGCGCTTGAACATGGGCGAAGCGCTCGCCGCGAAGATCCGGCGCCACTACCGGCACCTCGCGATCGACGTCGTGATCCCGATCCCGGATTCGAGCCG
>JAICPQ010000276.1 GCA_025929745.1 Burkholderiales bacterium
CGAGGTGCTCGTCGCGCAGGAACACCGCGGGCAGAGCGAGGAAAATGGTGCAGGCGAGCCCGAGCTCGACCAGCTCGAGCACCCCGCGCACGGGGTAGCCGAAGAACGTGCGCAGGAAAACGTCGGCGACCGTGATCATCATGGTCGCCGTGAGGAAGAACGCCGCTAGGTAACCGAAGAGCCTCGCAAAGAAGGACACCATGAAATCGGGGTCAGAGCCCGATTTTCACTGCTTCCAGAAGTTCTTCGAGTCCTTCTCGTGCTTGTCCGACAGCGAGCGCATGAGCTTGTGCACTTCGCTCGCGGGCATGCCTTTGCCCTGCAGCTCCTTCAGCTTCGCTTCGGTAACCTCGGCGCCGATCTTGCGGAAGCGTGCATCCTCTTCCTTGGTGAGACGGATCGGTTGCGCGCCACCGTCGACGAGGAGCTTCTTGCCGATCGAGTCGAGCGCATCCCAGCCTTCGCCCACTTCCTTTTCCACGCCCTTCAGCGAATCGTCGATCAGCTTGCGAAGATCGCCGGGCAGCTTGCCGTACCAGTCCGGGTTGGCGGCGAGGCCGAAGGAGGTGACGTAGCTGTACATCTCGGTTGTGAACTTCACCGTGCCGCCCATCTTGAACGCGACGCCGGCGCCGCCGTAGTCGATGAACGCGCCGTCGATGCCGCCCTTTTGCAGCTGCTCGAGAATCTCGGTGGGTTGCACGCCGACCGGCGTCGCGCCGAGCCCGGCAATGAAGTCGCGCACCGTGGGCGAGGCGAAGCGAATGCGCATGCCCTTCATGTCGGCCTGCGTACGGATCGGTTTCTTGGTCGTATGCACGTTGCCCGGCTGGTGCGTGAAGAGCATCAGCACCTTCACGCCCCTGTGCTCGGCGTCGAGGTATTTCGCGCGCAGCTCCGCGTCATTGAGCACTTTCGTGCCGATCTCCGCGCTGCCGACCATGTAGGGCAGATTCACGATCTCGGTGAGCGGAAAACGGCCCGGCGTGCCGCCGTGCAGGAACCAGGAGATCTCCGCCTGTCCGGTGCGGGCGAGGTCGTAGTGCGCCGGCGTCGCCGCCATCTGCGCGTTGGGAAAGTGCTTGAATACCAGCCGGCCGTTCGACGCCTTCTCGAGCTTCTCGCTCCACTGCATGATCCACTTCGTCATGAAGTGCTGCGCCCCGACGAACTCCGCGACCTTCACTTCGTATTTTTCCTGCGCCTGCGCGGCGGCGCCGAACGCGAGCGCGATCGCGCCAACCAGTGCCTTGCGAATCATTCTTCCTCCTCGACGGAAAATCGGGGTCAGAGCCCGATTTCTCGGGAATTATAGGTTAGCCGGTTGGTCGACTCGCCGTTAGCCAACCATCTTGTCGTAGTCGGCATGTGTACCTATCCAGAACCAGTAGACCCCATCGTCGACTGGCAGACCGAGCGCGCGATACTGCAGACCAATCCGAACGGACCAGAACTGCCCGATCTTCTTGAAGTGCAGAGACGGATGATGCGGATCCCGGTTCAGTAACCGGTAATTCTTCTCTGCAAGATCACGAATGTCGGACGGTAACGCCTCGTAGAGTGCCCAGAACCGCGGCGAGGCGTGGTGATTCAAATCTTCTTGGCCTTGCCTGCCTTGTAGTCCGCGAGGGCTTCATTCACGACCCGGTCGAGCTTGCCGGTCTGCGCGTCAGACGCAAGTTGCCGATCCCACAACGCGTGATCGAATTCAGCAAACCACGCACGGAACTTCGCCAGGTCTTCTGGCGACAGCTTTCGGATTCGCCTTTCGAGTTCCTCGAGCTCACTCATAGAGTGATTCTAACGCCCCCGCGCTCAGGGATAACCGGCGGGATTCTTCGACTGCCAGCGCCACGCATCGGCGCACATCTGGTCAAGCCCCAGCTTCGCTTTCCAGCCGAGCAGCCGCTGGGCGCGACTCGAGTCGGCGTAGCAGGAGCCCACGTCACCGGGCCGGCGGCCGACAAATTTGGTCGCAATCTCCTTGCCGGAGGCGCGGCGAAACGCGTCCACGACCTCCAGCACAGAATAGCCGCGACCCGTCCCCAGATTGACCGTCATGCAAGACTTCATTTCGAGCGCCGCGACGTGGCCTTCGGCGAGGTCCATGACGTGGATGTAATCGCGCACGCCGGTGCCGTCGCGCGTGTCGTAGTCCTTGCCGAAGATGCGAAGCGCCGGAAGTTTGCCCACGGCGACGCGCGCGACATACGGAACGAGGTTCTGCGGCTCGCCTTGCGGGTCCTCGCCGATGCGCCCGGACGGATGCGCGCCGACCGGGTTGAAATAGCGAAGGGCGGCGTAGCGGAAATCCGCATTCGCTGCGGCGTAATCGGCGAGCAAGTGCTCGACGACGAGCTTTGTTTTGCCGTAAGGGTTCGTAGGCCGCAGGGGATGGTCCTCGGTGATCGGCAGGCGTTCGGGCTCGCCATACACCGTCGCGCTCGAGCTGAATACAAAGCGTCGGATTTCGAATTTTTCCATCGCCTCGAGGAGCGCAACCGTCCCGCCGACGTTGTGGTCGTAATAGAGAAGCGGCTTCGCGACCGACTCGGCGACCGCCTTGAGGCCAGCGAAATGCAGCACCGCGTCGATTCGCTTCCCGGCCATCGCGCGATCAAGCGCGCCGCGATCGCGGATATCCACCGCGTGCAGCTCGATTTTCTGCCCGGTGAGCTCGCGCAGTCGCTCGAGGACCGACGCCTTCGCGTTCGAAAGGTTATCGACGATGCGCACGCCATGCCCCGCCGCCACGAGCGCGACGCATGTGTGCGAGCCGATATAGCCGAG
>JAICPQ010000181.1 GCA_025929745.1 Burkholderiales bacterium
TCCGGGGCGGTGATTTCCCGGTTGATGCGCTGCGATCTCTCGAGTGCGATGTGTGAAAAGCTCCTTAGCCCGTTAAAAAATTAGCCGTGCTCCCGCGCTTTCCCTTCCGCCTGTAGGCGGGCGGTGAAGCGCTCGAGGCTCATTGCTCCGAGATCTTCGCCGCTGCGCGTGCGCACGGCCACCGTTCCAGCCTGCATTTCCTTGTCCCCGACCACGACCTGGTAGGGCAGCTTCTGCAGACTATGCTCGCGGATCTTATAAGAAATCTTCTCGTTCCGCAAATCCGAAATTACCCTAAGACCTTGATTGAGCAATTCATTTTTCACTTTGAGCGCGTACCCGTCCTGCCGCTCGGTGATCGTCATGACGACCGCCTGATGCGGCGCGAGCCAGAGCGGGAATGCGCCGGCGTAGTGCTCGATCAGGATGCCGATGAAGCGCTCGAACGAGCCGACGATCGCGCGGTGAAGCATCACCGGCGTGCGGCGCGTGTTGTCCTCGGCTACGTATTCGGCGCGCAGGCGCCCGGGCATGCTGAAGTCGACCTGCATGGTGCCGCATTGCCACACGCGCCCGATGCCGTCTTTCAGCGAGTACTCGATCTTCGGCCCGTAGAACGCACCCTCGCCCTTTGAAATCGAAAAATCGACCCCGGAGCGGCGCAGCGCTTCCTCGAGCGCCTGCTCGGCGCGATCCCAGCTCTCATCGGAGCCGATGCGCTTGGCCGGCCGCGTCGCCACCTTGTAGATGATGTCGGTGAAGCCGAAGTCGCGATACACCTTCTGCAGAAGCGCGGTATAGGCGACGCACTCGTCGAGGATCTGGTCCTCGGTGCAGAAAATGTGGCCGTCGTCCTGTACGAAGCCGCGCACGCGCATGAGGCCGTGCAGCGCGCCCGAGGGTTCGTTGCGGTGGCATGAGCCGAACTCGCCATAGCGCAGCGGCAGATCGCGATAGCTGCGCACGCCTTTGTTGTAGATGAGGATGTGGCCGGGACAGTTCATCGGCTTCACCGCGTAGTCGCGGTTCTCCGATGAGGTGGTGAACATGCTCTCGCGGAAGTTCTCCCAGTGGCCAGTGCGCTCCCAAAGGCTGCGGTCGAGAATCTGCGGGGCGCGCACCTCGTGGTAGCCGTTCTCGCGATACACGCGGCGCATGTACTGCTCGACCTGCTGCCAGAGCGCCCAGCCTTTCGGATGCCAGAAGACCAGGCCGGGCGCTTCCTCCTGCATGTGGAAAAGATCGAGCTGCGTGCCAAGGCGCCGGTGGTCGCGCTTCTCGGCTTCCTCCAGCATCTTGAGGTAGGCGTCCTGGTCCTCCTTCTTTCCCCAGGCGGTGCCGTAGATTCGCTGCAGCATTTCGTTGCGCGAGTCGCCGCGCCAGTAAGCGCCGGCGACGCGCATCAGCTTGAAGGTCTTGAGCTTGCCGGTGGAGGGAACGTGTGGCCCGCGGCACAGATCGATCCAGTCGCCCTGACCGTAAAGCGAGATCGCCTCCTTCTCCGGGATCGAGGCGATGATCTCGGCCTTGTACTTCTCGCCCATGCCGGAGAAGAACTTCACCGCCTCGTCGCGCGGCATCACGCGCCGATGCACCGGCAGATCCCTTTTCGCAATCTCGTGCATGCGCTTCTCGATCGCGGCGAGATCGTCGGGCGTGAAGGGCCGCTTGTAGGAGAAGTCGTAGTAGAAGCCGTTCTCGATCACCGGTCCGATGGTGACCTGCGCGTCCGGGAAAAGCTCCTTCACCGCCTGCGCCAAGAGGTGCGCGGTCGAGTGGCGCAGGATGTCGACGCCTTCGGCATCGCGCTCGGTGATGATCTGTACCTGCGCGTCGCTCTCCACGCGGTAGCCGAGGTCGACGAGCTTGCCATCGACCTTGCCGGCGAGCGCGGCACGCGCGAGCCCAGCGCCGATGGCGGCGGCGATCTCGGCTACGGTGACGGGTCCGGGAAACGACTTCGACGAGCCGTCGGGGAGACGGATATTCAGCATGCGAGCGTGAGAGCTTGCATACTAGCATGATGAAACTGCCGCTCTCGCTCGCCATCAATCCGTACGACCACGTGCGCGATCTGTCGGTCGACGGTATCGAGCTCACCACGCTCGAGCTCGCGATCGAGGAGATCTTCTACCGCTTCACACGCCATCGCGAATGGGACGCATCCGAAATGTCGTTCGGCAAGGTGATCTCGCTCATGTCGGCGCCGCAGCCGGAAATCATTTGCCTGCCGGTTTTCCTTTCGCGCGTGTTCCGCCATTCCGCAATCTATGTGCGAGCGGGAATCGAGAAGCCGAAGGACCTTGAAGGCAAGCGCGTCGGCATTCCGGAATGGGCGCAGACCGCCGGCATTTACGTGCGCGGCATGCTGCAGCACGACTACGGCGTCGACCTCGCGCGCATCCAGTGGTTTCAGGCGGGCGTGCGCGAGGCCGGGCGCGTAGAGAAAGTCGAGCTCAAGCTTCCGCCGGGCGTGAAGATCGAAGCGCGCCCCGATCACACCCTCGGCGAGATGCTCGCAAACGGCGAGCTCGATGCGGTGATCTCGGCGCGTCAGGTGGCGGGCGCGCGCCTATTCGCGGATTACCGGACCGTGGAGGCCGATTACTGGAAGAAACGGCGCATCTTTCCGATCATGCATGTGCTGGCGCTGCGCCGCGACGTCTACGAGCGCGACCGCTGGATCGCGATGAACCTCTACAAGGCGTTCGAAGCGGCGAAGAATCGCAGCATGGCGCGCGTCGCCGAGCTCGGACTCTCGCACGTGCCGGTGCCGTGGATGCCGGACCACGTCGCCCAGTGGCGCGCGCTCGCCGGCGACGATTTCTGGCCTTACGGGATCGAGCCAAACCGACCGACGCTCGAGGCTTTCGTGCAATACGGCTACGAGCAGGGCGTCGCCAGGCGCCGCCTCAAGGTCGAGGAGCTGTTCGCGCCCGAGACGCTCGAGCGCGCGAAGATCTAGTCCAGCTTTACGCCGACGTCCTTGACCACGGTTGCGTACTTCTCATAGTCGCGCCGGATAAGCGCCGCGAATTCTTCCGGCGTGGTGAGATAGGGATCGAGCCCTCCGGCGGCGTTCATCTTCTGCTTGATGTCGGGATTCTCGAGCACTCGCCTGAGCTCGGCTCTCAGACGCGACAGGGCCGCGTCCGGGATCCCGGCCGGGCCGAACATTCCCAGCCAGATCGAGTTCTCGAAGCCGGGATAGAACTCGGCGATGGTGGGCAGCTCGGGATACTGCTGCGAGCGCTGCGCGCCCGATACCGCCAGCGGGCGCAGCCGACCCGCCTTGATCTGGGGCGCGTTCGAGCTGCCGGACCATACCGCCGCGGTGTCCCCGGCGACCGTGGCGGCGGCCGCGGGCGCGCCGCCCTTGAACGGTACATGCAGAAGATTGATGCCGGCGCGCCGCTTCAGCATCTCCATGGTGAGGTGATGCTGGCTGCCGTTGCCGCCCGACGCGTAGGCAAGCGGCGGGTTCGCCTTCCTCGCGTATTCGATGAATTCCGGAAACGTGCGCACCGGAAGCGTCGGGTTTACGGTAAGCACGAACTGGTTGGCCGCCACCGTCGCGACCGGTGTGAGATCGCGCAGCGTGTCGATCGGCATCTTGTAGAGATGCGGATTGATCGTGATCTGGCTGTCGGCAAGAAGCCCGAGCGTGTGGCCGTCGGGTTGCGAGCGCGCGACGAGCTCATTCGCGATGTTGCCGTTCGCGCCCGTCTTGTTCTCCACCACGACGGGCTGGCCGACGTTCTCGGACAACTTCTGCGCGATCAGGCGGGCCGCGATGTCGGGCGCGCCGCCGGGCGGGATGGGCACGACGATGGTGATCGGGCGCGACGGAAACTGCGCATGAGCGCTGCCGATACAGGCGACGAACAGCAGAAAAACCAGGCGACTCGTCATGCCGACTCCCCGGAAAGGCATCAGTCTGCCACGATGCGATGCTCACGCACGACCGCGCCGATGCGCGCGTGCTCCGCACGCACGAAGGACGCGAATTCCTTCGGCTCGCTGACGACCGTCTCGGCGCCGAGCTCCAAGAGACGGCCCTGCGCCTCCGCAGCGCGCACGGCCTTGGCGAATTCGTTATAGATGCGCTGCGTCAACGCGAGCGGCGTGCCGGCACGCAGCCAAAGGCCGCACCATTGCCCCGTCGGGAAGTTGGCAAAGCCGGCCTGGGCGAAAGTCTGGACCTCCGGTAAGAGCGGGCTGCGGTTCTCGCCGGTCAGCGCGATCGCGCGAATCTTGCCGGAGCGCACGTGTGGCGCAGCGAGCATCAGGGCGATCAAGGAGGAATTGACCTGGCCGCCGACCAGATCGTTGATCACCTGCGGGCCGCCCTTGTACGGCACATGCGTCATATCGATGCCGGCCAGGCGCTTGAGCACTTCCATGGAAACGTGATTGCTCGTGCCACTGCCAGTCGTCGCGTACGAAAGCGGCGTCGAGCGTGAGCGCGCGTGGGCCACGAGATCGGCAAGCGACTCAGCCGGAATGGTTGGATGCACGACCAGCACCAGCGGCATTCGCACAAGGAGGGAGACCGGCTCGAGGTCACGGAACAGTTCATAGTCGAGCTTGCGGTAAAGATGCGCGTTGGCCGGCGGACTGTCGGCGCTGAGCAGCATCGTGTATCCGTCGGGCGCCGACTTCGCGACCAGCGCCTCCGCGAGCGTGCCGCCCGCGCCCGGGCGATTATCGATGATCACCGGCTGACCCAGCCCCTCCACCAACCGAGCCTGAAAGATGCGCGCGAAGACATCGATCATGCCGCCGGGCGGGAAGGCCACAATCACGCGCAGCGGCTTGTCGGGCCACGCGTAGCTGCCGGCGGGTGCTACGCCAGAAAGAAGAAGCAAAGCTGCGAGCAGGGGCTTCAGCATGGGCCACCTCACATCTTGGGAAACTTGCGGAATGCCTCCGTGAAAGACATGCCGCGCTCGATCGCTGCCCTTGCCAGATCGTCATTGCGGCAGCATTCGAGCGCGGCCCCGGCCACATCGGCCGCGACGCGGCCCGGCACCACGGCGATGGCGCTTGAATCGGCCACCACGATATCGCCGGGCGTGACGGCGATCCCGTCGACCTTGACCGGCACGTTGCAAGCGACCAGGCGAATGCGCGTCTTGGCGCCGATCGGCACGAAGTGCCGCGCAATCACCGCAAAGCCGCAGTCGTTAATCTCGTCCACATCGCGGGCGCCGCCTTCGATCACGGCGCCGGCAAGGCCCTTCTGCTGTGCGGCCAAAGCAGCCAGCCCGCCCAGGCAGGAGATGCGTTCGCCGCCAATGTCCTGAACCAGCACATCGCCAGTCTGGCAGACATCGAGCGCCCGGCCGAACGCGTACTCCTCAGCCGGGTATGTGCCGCGCCCGGCGGTGATACCTTTAACCGTCACCGCCGGTCCCGCGAAGCGGACTCCCGGGCGGCACGGCTTCAGATTCATGATGACGCCCGGAATGCCAAGCGCGTCAAGCACGTCGGACAGCGTGCTCGTTGGTATGCGGCGAAAAGCATCCAGCAACGCGGCGCCGGGCCGCTCTATCGTGCCGAATTCCATGTATTCCCCCGCCTAAATGACGCGCTGCCCATACGGGAAGGTGCGCTCGAAGCCATGTGGCGGCGCGGATCGCCCTGCTCGCGCCGCTCCTTCGCTATGGCGATCCACCGGCTTGCGCTTGGCTGCATGCCTTGCATCGCTACGTGCCGCGCGTGACCA
>JAICPQ010000088.1 GCA_025929745.1 Burkholderiales bacterium
AGATCCTCGGCTGCGAGCTGCGCGTGCTGATGGACGACAGCTGTCAGCGCATCGACGATATCAAGAGCTATCAGCTCGTCAACATGCTCGATTCGCTGGTGCGCGAGGTCGCGCCCGCGGCGCTCTTCACGCACAGCGCTTGCGAGTTCCACCGCGACCACATCGCCGTGCACAGCGCCTGCCTCTCCACGCAGCGCCTGAAGTCATTCGACTTCTTCCACTTCAATCCGACGATGACGCGCGCCGTGCCGGTGGCGTTCCACCCGCGCGCCTACGTCGACGTCACCGAGACCATCGAGCTCAAGATGAAGGCGATCGAGGCGCACGCGAGTCAGTTCGGCGCGCGCGGTCTGGACACCGAGCTGTTCCGCGACATCGCGCGCCTGAACGGCCGCATGGTCGGCGTGAAGTACGCCGAGGGGCTCGACATCGGCCGCATGCTCATGGCATGAGCGCGCTCGACATCGCCGCGAGCGCTTTGCGCGCACGTTTAGGACGCGCGCCGTTCCTCCTCCAGCATCGGCTGACGCGCCATCCGCTCTTCGCGCCGGCGCGCATCGAGGAAATCGCGCTCGAGGAGCCGGACGATGATCCCGCCTACGGGGTGCTCTTGCGCCGCTGCCTGGACGAAGTCCGCGCCGCTGCGCCCGAATTCACCGCGGGCATGCACGCCGAGCAGCTGAAAGTCCTGTTTGCGCCGCCGGGCGGGGTCACGCCGTACCGGGCCGAGACCGAAGAGGGCTTCATCCTGCAGATTCGCGGCCGGCAGACATTGCGCGTTTTCGAGCGCACGGCGCTCGCGGCGGAAGAGCTCGAGCGGCTGCACGCGCGCGGCCAGCGCGAGCTCGTCTGGCGCGAGGCGCAGCCGGCGCCCGGGCGCAGCTACAACCTGATGCCCGGCCTCGGCGTGCACCTGCCGGTCGCCGCGCCGTACTGGGTGCAGACCGGGCCGGAGGAATCGATCGCCGTGTTCATCGGCTTTCGCACGCGCGCGTCCGCGCGCGCGGCGCAGGCGCACCGCATGAACGCTTTCCTGAGAGGCCTGGGGTTCGACCCTTCGCCCGTGGGCGAGTCGCCGTGGCTCGATCGCCTGAAACAGCTCGCCTTCAAAATAAGAAGGGCGCGGCCGCTAGCCGCGCCCTTCGTCCTGCGTACTGCCTCAAGCGGCGATCGTAGGTGACTACACGATGTTTGGCCCCCGAAGTTGATCCTCCCGCGGGCTGTTAACAGGGTGTCGGCCAGAGCCCGATCGTTGTGTAGATCACCATCTACACGCCCGGCATCGTCTTACTTGGACGGCGACTTTTCAACGCGTGCGGGTAGTCCAGGCGGACTATGGACGAATTTCCAGTCCGCGTACCTCTGCGCCTGGTCAAATCCCTGATTCTTAACCAGGAAGTTGCCCGTCTTGATCGGCGCCTTGTCCGAGCGGCTGTGCACGCCCATAAAGCCGCCGCCGGGCGCGTCAATCAGAGCCCAGTCCCGCTCGCCGGTCATTGGATCGGCGTAGAGCTTGCGCAGGTGCCGCACCGGCATCGGGTAGCGCTTGTCCTCGAGCAGCGTCTCGAGCGAAGTCGGATAGCGCTGTTCCTTCTTGTAGTAGCTCGCGATCGCCGCCTGGAACGCGTTGCCGCGGAATAGCAGCTCCGCTTCTTTCTCGCGCTGCGCGGCGTGCGATGCGACCTGCGCGTAGCTCGCGAGCCCCGCCCCGGCGAGCGCGACGAAGATCATCGCGCCTACGTAAGTAAAGCCGCCTTGCTTCTTTGTTGAAATCGGGGTCAGAGCCCGATTAGAGGAACCCTGTTCCGCAAGAAGAAAACTGCACCCCCGCCTTCGCGGGGGCGACTTCTTCACGCCTTCCCTGATTAGAAATCGGGCTCTGACCCCGATTTTCGTGCTACCAGCGCTCATAGCCCTTCGCCGAGCTGTGGATGTCGAACACGCCGCCCTTCTTCGGGTCGGCGGGCGGGATTGCCACCCAGGTCGTTGCTTGCGTGAACGGATCCTTCGGGATCGCGCGCAGGTAGCGCTTCGTGACCAGCTCTTCCAGGTTCGTGGGATAGCGGCCGGCGTCGGCATAGTGCTTGTCGAGCGCATCGCGCATGACTGCGAGGTTCTCCTGCAGCACCGCCTCCTCGGCGCGCTTCATTCGCCCCATGTAGTCGGGCACCACGACCGAGAGGAGCAGGGCGATCACGGCGAGAACCACCATCAGCTCGACCAGCGTGAAGCCCAGTTTCTTGCTCATGTCACCACTCCTTGTACGGGACCTTGTTGAGACCGATCTCTTCGCTCTTCGAGTAAACGTCGTAAACGTCCTTGCCCGGCTGCGGGTCGTTCGCCGGGCTGGCATAGGCACGCACGCCCCAGTCCTCGCCGCTGATCGGGTCGCGCGGGATGCGGCGCAGGAAGTAGAGCGTGCTTTTCTCCGGCGTGCTCTTGTCCGGCACGCCCTCGACGAGCGTTTTCAAGGATGGCGGGTAACCGGAGCTGTCGGCGCTCTTCTCGATCTTGCCGTCGTCCGCGGCGCGCTTGTAGGTGTCGATTGCCTCGCGGATCTCGCGCAGCGCCGTGCGCAGCTCCTGCTCCTTGCCGCGCTGGTACGAAAGCTCGGCCAGGGGCGCCGCGATCGAGGCGAGCAGCGCCATGATCGCGACCACGATGAGGAGCTCGACCAGCGTGAAGCCGCGCGCCTTCATTGCGGCTGCGGCTCGCGCGCATCTGGCTTCGGAGCCGGACCCGCCGCCGGCGGACGCGGCGCTTGCGGGGCCGCCGGTTGCGGGCGTTGCACGGGGCTCTGCTGGATGCTCACCGGCGGCAGCGGGCCGCCGCCGCCGCGGCCGACGTCCATCTCCGTGCCGGAGTTGAACTCTTCCAGGCGTACGCCCGGGCGCTCGATGTTGCGAAGCACGCGCGGGGTGATGAGGAGCACGACCTCGGTCTTGTTCACCGTGTCGTTGTCGCTCGAGAAGAGGCGTCCCAGCACCGGCAGTTGCGCAAGGCCCGGCACTTTCTGGGCGCTGCGCCGGTCCTCGTCGCTGATGAGGCCCGCAAGCACCTGGGTCTCGCCGTCGCGCAGTCGCAGCGTGGTGTTCGTGTTGCGCGTGCCGACCTGGTAGGCCACCGTGCCCGAGCCGGTCTTCACCTCGTTCGAGATGTTGCTCACCTCGAGACCCACCTTGATGCCGACGTCGTCCTCGAGGTGCACCAGCGGCTCCACCTCGAGCTTGAGGCCCACATCGAGGTAGTTCACCGACTCCGACACGAAGCCGGTGGCGCCCGCGGTGGTCGTGATCACCGGGACCTTGTCGCCGATGTGGATGCGCGCCTTCTCCTTGTTCTTCACGCGGATGCGCGGGTTCGCGAGCACGTTCGTGCGTCCCGCCTGCTGTCGCAGGTTGAGGGCGATGAGCGGGTCGCTCACGGTCAAGCGGAACATGCCGCTCGACAAGTTCTGCGCCTCGGTGCCGGTAATCTGCCCCGGGACGCCGGCCGCGCCCTGCACGCCGAGCGCCGCGCGTCCCGGCCACTCCACGCCGATCTGCGAGAGCTGGCTGTGGCCGATCTCGAGCACCTCGACTTCCAGCATGACTTCGGGCTCGGCGAGGTCGTGGTTCGCGATCAGCTTCTCCACCATGCGGATCGCCTCGGGGGTGTCGCGCACGACGAGCAGATTCAGCTTCTCATCGACGAAGAGATCGCGCGTCTTGGCGAGGCTGCGCACCATGTTCGCGGTCTGCTTCACGTCGGCGTTCGCGAGGTAAAAGCTCTTCACCGTGAGCTCGCGGTACGCCTGCGCCTTGTTCGGCGTGTTCGGGTAGATGAGCACGGTGTTCGGGTTGAGCACGCGGCGCTCGAGCTGGCTCGTCACCAGCACGAAGCGGATCACTTCCTCGATGGTCGTGTCCTTCACGAACACGGTGACGCGCAGATCGGGCGGCACGTCGCGGTCGTAGACGAAGTTGAGGCCGCTTTTCTTCGACAGCAGCTCGAACACCGTGCGCACCGGCGCATCGCGCAGCTCGATGGTGATTGTGTCCTTGAGCGCGGCGGCGAGCTGCGGGCTCGTCTGCTCGGCTTTCATCTTCTGCTCTTCGACCTTGCGCGCGATGGCGCGCGCATCGCGCTGCGTGGGATTCGCCTGCAGCACTTCCTTCGCCTTGTTGAGCGCGGTATCGAGCTCGCCGCGCTTGTACGCTTCTTCGGCCTCGCGAACAACCGAAAGGGAGGCACGCTCGCGCGCCACGGCGGCGAGGCCGGCCTTGACGTTGGCGTTGTCCGCATCGAAGCGCTGCGCCTTCTGGTACGCCGTCTCGGCGGCGTCGAGCTGGCCCGCGGCGCGCGCGTTGTCGCCGGCCTGCAGGAAGCGCTGCACGGCGACCGCGCGATGGCGCAGATAGTAGTTGCGCAGCTCGGTATCGTTCGGATTGTGCTTGAGCGCCTCTTCCAGGCGCATGAGGCCCTGCTCTTCGTTGCCGGCCTCGATCAGGTGCTGCCCCTGCTTCAGCGCTTCCTGGCCGGCGCAGCCGAGCAGGGCCGCGGCGGCGAGGAAAAGGATGAGTTTTTTCATTTTCATTGCAGCTCCATCGTCTGCTTCGTCTTGAGCGGCAGGTACGTGAACGCGATCGACGCCTCGTTCACCTGGTCGACGCGGTATTCGCCGATGTTCTGGCCCGCGGCGACGGTGAGGAGTTCGTCGCCGCGCATCACGTACACCTCCGTCCTGCCGTTCTCGGTGAGCTTGCCGAAGTACTTGAAGGGAAGCGGCGGTGCGCTCGGCTTCTCCGCGCGCGCCGGCTGCGCCGCGCCGGCGCGCGGCTCGGGCTGCGCCGGACGCGCGAACGGATCAGTCTGCGGCAGCGCCGCGCTCTCGCGGCGCTCGAGCTTCTCGAGGCTAATGCCGCCGTCGGTCTGCGCCGCAGCGGTCCGCGTCTCGATCAACTCGAGCACCGGCCGCTCGCGGCCGGCGACGACGCCGGCGACGAGGATCACCGCGGCCGCGATGATGGCGAGGCGTTGCTTGGTCATGACTTCACCATGTGCAGAGTGAGACGCATTTCCGCCGTGACGACGTTATTCTTTCCCTCACGCTTCAGTGTGAGATGGTCCACCGAAAGAATCGGAATCTCGGCGAGCGAGCGCTTCAGGAAATCGCGGATCTGGCCGTAACTGCCGGCGACCGGCAGCGCGATCTCGTAGCGCACGATCTTCGCGTCGGTCTTCTGCGTGCGATACGACGCGGACTGGAGCTGTACGCCGGTGGCCATGCCGATGGCATGCAGCTTCGCCAGCCAGTCGGTAGCGTCCTCGTCCTTCTCGAGATAGGCATAGACCTCGGCCACCTTCTCTGCGCCCGGCACCGCTGCGGCGGGCGCCTTGCGCGAGGCCTTGTCCTGCAGGCGCGCGGCGCGGGTCTCCAGCGGATTCACCACGGTATTGGCAAAAAATATCCCGCACGCGAGCAGGAAAATGCCCGCGATGCCGCTCATGCCGAGGCTTTCGCGGATCCGGTTCAGGTTCATTTGGCGCTCCACGCGGCGGACACCGCGAAGCTGACCGGGCCGTTCGGGTCCGGATTCTTGCGCTCGTGGCGCACGAGCTCGACGCGCTCCAGGCCCTGAGTGCGACTGAGATTCGACACGTACGAGAGCGTGGCGAGGTAATCCTTGCCATCGCCCGAGATGGTGACGGTGCCCTTGCCAACGTCGGGTTCGATCGAGGCGAGCACCACGCCCTGCGTCGACGCGGACTCGAGCGCGGCGAAGAGCTCGTCCCATGGCAGGCCAAGGCGCTGCACCGTTTCGCGCACCACCGCCACTTCCTGCGCCGAGACTTTCAGCGCCGGGCCGGCGGGCGCGGGCGTCGCGAAGCGCGCCTCGTTTTGCTTGAGCGCGTCGTGCAAGCTCTTGTAGGAGAGCCCCGCGTCCAGGCACACCGCGGCGCCGGCCGCGAGCACGAGACGGCCGAGCCAGGGCGAGCCGTGGCCTTTCGCGGAGAAATTGAGGTTGAGCTTTTGCATCTATTCCCAGGCCAGCGCGAGCTCGCGATAGCTCATTGCGTGCGCGCGCCAGGTGTCGTGGATCGTGGTGTCGAACTCGCCCTGCGCGCACACGATGACGCGCGTGCACGGCTGGTCGAGGCCGAGGAACGCGCTTTCGCGCTCGAGGATCTCGGGCAGCACCATGCGCCAGCGCTCATCGGCGCGGCGGCTGCGGATCGCGACCCAGGCGCCGCGCTGGATGAGCGCGAGCGTGAGACGCCCGGGCTCCTCGACCACGATCCAGCACGAGCCGTTGCCGACCTGATGGCGCATGCGGTTGAAGGCGGCGACCAGGAAGGGCTGCACCGAAACGAGGTTGACGCCGGCGCCGACGAACTTCACCGCGATGTCGGCGATGAGCTCGCGATCGACCGCGCAGGCGAGCCGCGGCCCCATGGGCGAGGTCTCGGTGACCTTCACGTCCCAGTTCGCCGCGATCGCGCCGTGCAGCGCGGAGAAGCGGTGCTTGGCGATCGCCAGCCACTGTTCGCGCGTCTTCACCGATTCGCTCCAGGGCAGGAGCGCGTAGCGCACGAACTGATCGGCGAGCACCACGCTTGCCTCGCGCGCCTTGTGGTTCTTCAGGATGTCCGGGAGCGCCGCGATGCCGGCGCGCCAGTCATCCGATTGGGCGAGCTCCACTGCCTTGCCGCCCGACACCATGACGCGCTGCGGTCCCAGGCCGATGCGCAGATGCTTTCTCTTAAGCCACGAAAGTGACACGGTTGATCTCCTCGAGAGTAGTTTCGCCGGCTTGCACCAGCGCGGTGGCCGCGTCGCGCAGCGGGACCGTGCCCGCGGCGCGCGCTGCTTCTTTCAACTTGCGCGCCGGAGCGCGCGCCACGATGAGCTCCCTAAGCTCGTCGTTCAGGACCACGAGCTCGCCAATCGCCTTGCGTCCGCGGAAACCGGTGTTTCTGCAGTCCTGGCAACCGTGCGAGCTGCAGGTCTTGCAAATGACTCGAACCAAGCGTTGCGCCAGCACGCCGTTCAGCGCGGACACCAGGTTGTACGTGTCCACGCCCATGTGCTGGAACCGGCCCAGAACATCGATGGCGTTGTTAGCGTGCACCGTCGTGTAGACGAGATGGCCGGTGAGCGCCGACTGCACCGCGATCTCGGCGGTCTCGGGGTCGCGAATCTCGCCGACCATGATGCGGTCCGGGTCGTGGCGCAGGATCGAGCGCAGGCCGCGCGCAAAGGTGAGGCCTTTCTGCTCGTTCACGGGGATCTGCAGCACGCCCGGCAGGTGATACTCGACCGGGTCCTCGATGGTGATGATCTTGTCGAGACCCTTGTTCACTTCCGAAATCACCGCGTAGAGCGTGGTGGTCTTGCCGCTGCCCGTCGGGCCGGTGACGAGCAACATCCCATACGGTTCTTTCGACAAGTCGGAAAGGCGCTGCCGCAGGCCCGCTTCAAAACCCAAAGCCTCGAGCGTGAGCCCCTGCATCTCGGCCGTCAGCGCGCGGCGGTCGAGAATCCGCAGCACCGCGTCTTCGCCGTACACGCTCGGCATCACCGAGACGCGGAAGTCGATATCTCTACCGTCGCGGCGCGCCTTGAAGCGGCCGTCCTGCGGCACGCGGCGCTCGGCGATGTCGAGCTCCGACATGACCTTGATGCGCGAGATCACCTGCTCGGCGAGCTCGCTGCCGGGCATCGACTCGGCGGCGGTGAGGACGCCGTCGATGCGGTATTTGATGGAGAGGCCGTTCGCCGTGGACTCGAGGTGCACATCGCTCGCACCGGCCTTCAGCGCGTCGTAAAGGGTCGAGCTGACGAGTTTCACAACGGTGCTGTCCGCCTCCGCCGCTGCCTCGAAGGAGATCTCCTCCGCCTGCGGGCCGGCCGTGCCGCCGCCTTCCACCGTGACGCTGTCGAGCGCGCGCAGTCCCTGCTCCTGCTGCGCGAGATACGCGCTCACCTCCTCGCGGCTCGCCAGGCGGTAGCGGAACGGCATCGCGAGCCGTTCCTCGATCCAGTCCTGCGTATCGAGGTCGAACGGATCGCCAAGCACCACCGAGATGCAGCCGTCCGCGTCGCGCACCGCGACGCACGAGCGCCGCGCCGCTTCGGCGTAGGAGACAAGATCGAACGCCGGGGCCTGCTCGCCAAGCTCGATGCAAGGCATGCGCAGCCGGGCGGACAGCTCGGCGATGTTTTCCGCGATCATCAGCGAAGGCTCCCTGCGAGTTCGAAAATCGGCATGTACATGAGGACCACCACGCCGCCGATCGCGAGGCCGAGCACCGCCATCAGGACCGGCTCGAAGGCCTTGGTGAACCACTCGACGGTGCGCGCCGTCTGGTCATCGTGGAAGCGCGCGATCTGCGCCAGCATCTGCCCCATGTCGCCGCTTCTCTCGCCCACGACCATCATGCGCGTGGCGACCGGCGTGGCGAGCCCGACCGCGCCGAGCGCCGCGGACATGGCGACGCCTTGTTCAATTTTCCTGAGCGCCAAGGCGAGTTGGGGACGCAGATGCGCGGCCAGCAGGTCCTTCACCATGTCGAGCGCGCGCACGGCCGGGATTCCGGCGCGCAGCAGCATCGCCGAGGTGCGATACAGGCGTGCGAGCTGATACATCTTCATTTGCTGGCCCAGCGCCGGGATGCGCCAGAGCTGGGTATTGAGCCAGGCGCGCACTTCCGCTCGCGTGACAGCCCACACCGCGCCGCCGATCAGCCCGACGAACGAAAGTCCGAGGACGACTCCGTTGTTCGCGACGAAGCTGCCAAACGACAGCAGCGCCCGCGAGAAGAACGGCAGCGAGCCCATGTCGTCGTACACGCTGGCGAAGCGCGGCACCACGTAGAACATCAGGAACGCGAGCACGAGCGCGCCCACGCCGGCGAGGATCGCCGGGTAGATGCTCGCCGAGATGATCTTCTTGCGCACGCGCTCGAGCTCTTCCTGATAGGCGATGTAGCGTCCGAGCGCCTCGGCGACGTTGCCGGTGCGCTCCGCCGCCTTGATCGTCGCCACATAGAGCGGCGAGAAATGCTGCGGCAGCGCGCCCACCGCCTGCGAAAACGGCTCACCGCGATGGATGGCGGCGATGATCGCCGCGAGCACCTCGGAAGGTTCCTTCTCGGCGAGGGTCTGCAGCGCTTCCACGAGATTCAGACCCGCCTCGAGGAGCGAAAGCAGCTCCATCGAGAAGAGCGTGGTCGGGAACTTGCTCTTGCGCTGGGGCAACGCAAGGCGAATGCTCTTGCACTCCAACGAGATCAGATGCAGACCGCGGACGCGCACCTGGTCGGCGGCGAGCGTTTCGCTTGCCGCCTCCAGGGTGAGCGCGACCACCTGCTGCCGCGGGTCGACCGCGAGAACGTTGAACCGCATGGCGGGTTTCTTACTTGTTCAGCGAAACTTCGGGTCCCGCGACGCCGACGTCGGCGTCCTCGCCGGTACCGCCCGCCTTGCCGTCGCGCCCGTAGGAGAAGACGTCGTATTCCCCGGCGTGGCCGGGCACGCGGTACACGTACGCCCGGCCCCACGGGTCGTTCGGCAACGTCTTCTTCAGGTACGGCTGGACCGCCACGAGCCCTTCCTCCGCGGTCGGGTAGCGACGGTGTTCCAGCCGGTACTGGTCGAGGGCCTTCTCGAGGGCATCGATCTGCGCCCGCGCCACCTGGGCTTCGGACTTCCCGACCTGGGAGAAATAGCGTGGGGCGACGTAACCGGCGAGCAGGCCGATGATCACGATCACGACCAGTAGCTCGAGCAGCGTAAATCCGATCTGTTTGAACTTGGACATGGTCCCTCCCTTCAGTGCGACGTGCCGTCTACGCCGAGCTGCATCGGCGGCTTGCCCGCT
>JAICPQ010000117.1 GCA_025929745.1 Burkholderiales bacterium
CGCGTCGAGACGGCCGATGAAGTCGCCGCTCGAATTCGCGCCGCGCTTAAGCACGTTCCCGCCGAGCGCCTGGTGCTCGCGCCCGACTGCGGCATGAAGTACCTTATGCGCCAGGCCGCGTTCGGCAAGCTGAAAGCGCTCGCCGACGGCGCGGCGCTCGTGCGCAAAGAGCTCGCGGGCTAGCCGCCGCTCTTCGGCTGCGTGTCGCGGCTCTTCGGCCCTGCGGCGTCGCCCTGCATCTTGAAGTCGCGGTGCTGCACGGCCTCCTTCGGATCCACCTGCTGCTGCACCGGGTTCGCGCCTTCGCGCTTCTCACCCTGGCTCTGCGGCTGACCGACGTTCGCTGGAGTGCTCGGTGTGTTCGCCTGCGGTGTGGCCGGCGGGGCGGAGGCCCCGCTTGAAGATGTGGCGGAAGTGGAACGCTCTTCAGGCGTGCGGTCACAGCCCGCGAGTGCGCCGAGCGCGAGCGCGGTCGCGAGGGAAAGAAGGGTCGTTTTCATGCCGCCCAACCTGCAATGCGCGTGCCGGGTCCGTCCCGGGGGCCATCCCTCTTTCAGAAGGCCCCGCCGGTGCGCGCGAACTTCTGCACGCGCCGCCCAAAGCCCACCTCGGAGGTGAAAAGGTTGCCGTCGCGGTCGATCGCGATGTTGTGGATCCACTTGAACTCACCGGGCATGCGCCCAGTGCGGCCGAAGGAGCCGAGCTCGCGGCCGTCGGAGCGCCGCAAGATATAGATGCGGCCATTCGCGCCGTCAGCGACGTACAGGTAGCGCTGCGCCGGATCGTGCGAGAGCACCATATCCCACACCGAGCCGTTCGCGAGCGTCTGCACTTCGACGCGAAACTCGTGCTTGAACTCGCCGTCGCGGCTGAACACCTGGACGCGGTTGTTCTGGCGATCGCAGACGTACACCAGGTTGTCGTTCGAGACGCGCACGCAATGCACCGGGTTGCCGAAGCTCTTGGAAAGCGGCGCGTTCGGATCGTAGTTCGGCAGCTTGTCGTCGGTCGGCGTTCGGGTGCCGTAGGCGCCCCAGTGGCGCTTATAGGCGCCCGTCTTTGCGTCAAAGACGACGATGCGGCGGTTGCCGTAGCCGTCGGCGACGAAAAGCTCGTCGCCCGAGATCACCATGTGCGCGGGCCGGCCGAGCTGCGTGCGGCTGTTCGAGCCTTCTGATTTCCCGGCACGGCCGATCTGCAACAGGAACCTGCCTTCCGGCGTGAACTTCAGGATCTGGTTGTCCTCGTTCGAGTTGCCCGCGAGCCATACGTTGCCTTCGGGATCGATGTAGATGCCGTGCTCGCTCTTCGGCCACTCGAAGCCGGTGCCACTCGCGGTCCAACCGCGCACGTACTTGCCTTCACGGTCGAACTCGATCACTGCCGGCGCGGATTTGCAGCAGCGGTGCGTGACAGGCCGGTTCTCCTTCGCGTTCCATTCGTCGGGCAGCAGCGTCGCCGGGCGGTGCACGATCCACACGTGCCCATTCCTTTCGTTCACCGCGATGCCGGCCACCTGGCCGAGCACGAGCTGCACGCGATTGTCTTCAGCGAGCGGCTTCGGCCAGTTCGGATCGGCGCGGAAGGTGGGTAGATCGCCGCCGTCGGGCGAACTTGCGCAGGCGGCGAGAACGAAAACGGTCGATGCAATGCGGATGTTCATGTCGCTCCTCCCCGGGTGCGGCTCATTATAGGCACGACGCTTGCACCGACGGAGCGATGGCTCGCATCCTCCTTGGCTTGGTCTTCCTCTTCACGGGCGGCGTTGCTGCGGCGAACAACGACGACGGCTTCGTCTGGGTCGACGCGAACACCAAGATTCGCCTGAAACCGATCGGCAGTGCCGCCGCCGGTGGAACGAAAGCGCCGGAGCCGAAGAAGGAAGACGAAAAGAAGAAGGAAGCTCCCAAGAAGTAGGCTAGCATCGGCGGGCCCATGAAGGTCACCGCCATCGACACGTGCGTCCTGACGGTGCCCACGCCGAAGCCAATGGCGCTGCAGTATCCGCAGCACAAACTCGTCGTCGCCGAAATCAGCACCGATCAGGGAATCCGCGGCTTCGGTTACAGCCTCGTTTTCGGCGGCGGCGGCGCCGAAGCGGTGCATGCCTATCTCGACGCGCGTTTGAAGCCGGCGCTTATCGGCGAGGATCCGCTCTACGTCGAGCACCTGTGGGAAAAGATGTTCCGCGTCGACATGGGAATGAAGAAGCAGGGTGTTGTCGCCTACGCCATCTCCGCCCTCGACATTGGTCTGTGGGACATCGCCGGCAAGGCGGCGAACAAGCCGCTCTACAAAGTGTGGGGGGCGCTGCGCCATCGCATCCCGTGCTACGGCAGCGGCGGCTGGGCGAAGTACAGCGTCGACGACCTCGTGCGCGAGGCGGAGAAGTACGCGGCCTACGGCTGCAGGTACTACAAGATGAAGATCCACGACCCCGATCCGAAGGTGAACCGTGCGCGCGCCGAGGCGGTAAAGCGCACCGTCGGCCGGGACGTGCGACTCATGGTCGACGTCAACCAGCGGCTCGACGTGCTCGGCAACATCCGCCAGGCCGCCGAGCTCGAGCACCTGGACCTAGTGTGGTACGAAGAACCGGTGCTGGCCGATGACATAGCAAGCTGCGCCGAGGTTGCGCGCGCGATCCCGATTCCGGTTGCCACCGGCGAAAACAACTTTACGCGTTATGAATTTCGCGACTTGATCGAGAAGAAAGCCGCGCGCTACCTCATGCCGGACGTGTGCCGCGCCAACGGCTTTAGCGAGACGCTCAAGATCGGCCACCTCGCCGCGGCGCACGGCGTCATGGTGTCACCGCACGTAGTGCACGAGATCTCGCTTCACGTGGTCGGCACGCTGGCGAACGGCTTCCTCGTCGAATTCATGGACTGGGCGCCGCCCGACCTCTTCGAAACGCTTCCCGAGTGCAAAGGCGGCCGCTTCCGCATTCCCGACCGCCCGGGCCACGGCATGGCCCTCGCGCGCGGCGCGATCGACAAATACCGCACGCGCTAGCGCACCTAATTCGGGTCGGAACCCGAATTACGAAAGGCGTTAGCGCCCGCCCGTCGCTTCGCGAACCGCTTTGCCTTCGCTCGCGCTGCCGCCCGCCGCCGATTGCGCCGACTTCCCTTCGTTGCTGCTCCCGCGCTTGGGCGCCGGGCTGCGATCGCAGGCTGCGAGCAGGCCGAGCATGGCGATGAAGATCCAGAGCCTCATGGCATAGGGTTTGCAGCAAATTTGGGACCATGCGCCTTATTGCCCTGCTCCTCCTTCTTGCGCCGATGGCGTCCGCGCAGGAGCGCCCGACCGACATCGATCCGAACACGAAGATTCAGGGTGGCGCCGACTTGCCACCGAGCGCAGGTACTGCCGGCGCGGGTGCGCGTACCGACAATCGCATGGAGTCCGAGCCGCGCGTCGAGCAGCGCGGCGAAGTCGCGGGCCCCGATCGTGCGCGCATCGATCAGGAGAAGCCGATCAGCGCGCGCAAGCCCGAGGAGCCGCGTCCCGAGGACGACGTCGCTAGGGGCGAAACTGCGAAGCCGGTACGGTAGCTAGTGCGTCTTGAGCTGCGGCTCGAAGCCGCACTCGCGCGCCGCCACGACGCACTCGTAGAAAAGGCCGTAGCTCTCGGGCGATTCTTCCAACGTGCCGTCGTCGCGCTGGTGGACCCATTTCCAGCGGAAAGAGTCCTTGTCTTCGATGTGGCGAATATCGCAACTCTTCATGCGCTCTTTATACACACGAACCCCGGTCGCACGCGCCTTATTTGGGCGTAGGGCAAAGCGCTAGCGGGCAAGTTGTGTGGCTACGGCGATGGCGAGCCCGGCGAGGCCGCCGACGAGCGTGCCGTTGATGCGGATGTACTGCAGGTCGGAGCCGATGTGGCGCTCGAGCTCGCCGACGAGCTTCTTCTCCTGCCAGCCGTTGATCTGGTCTTCGATGAAGCGGCCGATCTTGGCGCGGTGCTCTTCCACGAGCGGCGGAATCGCGGTGAGGATCTGCTCGTCGAGCCATTCGCGGATGCCGGGATCGCCCTCGAGCTTCGCGCCGAACGCGCGCACCATCGAGGCGATGCGCTCGTGCGCGACCGAGGGCGCGCGCCGCAGGTCTTCGGCGAGCCAGGTGCGGAACTGCGCCCAGAGTCCGCCGATGTAGCTGCCGAGCGCCGGACTCTGCAGGAGCTCGTCGCGAATGGCGTGCACCTTCGCGCGCAGCGCATCGTCGGCCTTGAGGCGCGTGATGAATTCCGCGACGTACTCGTCGAAGCGCCGGCGCAGCTCGTGCCCCTTGTCCTCGCGCACTTCGTGAATCTTGGCCAGCGCGAGCTCGGCGATCTTGAGCGCGGCGCGCTCGTCCAGCTGCAGCTGGAACCAGTCGCTGATCTTCTTGAGAAGCGGCGCGCTCTTGCCCACCTCCACGGCGATGAAGCGTCGCGTGTCCTCTTTCGCCAGTAAATCGTCGAGCGCGTTCAGCGACGCATCCAGAAGCGCGTGATGACGCTTGTTCTCGGTGAGCACGTCCAGCACCTGCGCGATCGCAGCCGCCACGTCGGCGTTTCGGAGGAGCTCGCCCGCGCTCTGGTGCAGGAAGCGGCGCACGCGCTCGTCGTCCACCGCGCTAAGGGCATAGCCGACGAAGCGCGCGGCGTAGGTCGCGACGGTATCGATGTTCTCGCGCCGCAGCAGCCATTGGCACAGCGTATCGGCGGGGCGGAACTCGGCGATGCGCTGCACGAGCGCAGCCGACGAAAGGAAATTCTGCTGGATGAATTCCGAAAGACCGCGGGCGATGCGCTCCTTGTTGCGCGGAATGATCGCCGTATGCGGAATCGGCAGGTTGAGCGGCCGGCGAAAAAGCGCCACCACGGCGAACCAGTCGGCCAGCGCGCCGACCATGGCCGCCTCGCTGAACGCCGCCAGGTAATAGAAGTCCAGCTTCTCCGAGATTACGTACACCACCGCGGCGAGCACCAGCAAGCCGGTGGCGATCCATTTCATTCGCATCGACCACTCCCACGAAAAGGCCCGCTTGCGCGGGCCTTTATCGTGCCTGATACGGGGCTGATGCGTTACTGCGAGCGCTCGAAGGGGTCGGTCCCGGCGTCGAAGCGCTCCCACGCCGCGCGCGCAGCGTGGCGGTTCTTCTCCCACCCCAGGCGCGAGGCTCCGCGGTTGCGGTTGTAGTGTGACTCGAGTTCGTGCTCGATATCTTCGTAACTGCGTCCGGCGTAGCGGGCGCGCGCTTCCCAGCCCGTGCGGTAACCCGGGTGATAGTCGGCATAGGTGTAACCGCGCTCGTAGTACGGCTCGCGGGTGTAGTTCTGCGACCAGTAAGCCTCCTCGGCGGTCGGATCGATCATCTCGGCCACGCCCTTGCCCGCGAGGCCGCCTACGACCGCGCCAACCGCGGCGCCAGCTACGGCACCGGCCGGGCCCGCGACCGCACCCGCCGCTGCTCCCGCCGCGATGCCCCCGGCCGCGGCGCCGATGCCGGTGCCAACGGGATGCGCTCCGCGGGTGCGTCTCTCCTCTCCGGTCCAGGTGGTGCTGCCGTTCGCCTTGCGTCTTTCTGTGAAAGCCATTTCGACTCCTTCCTGTTGACGACGGGTAAGCTCCGCTGCAAGGCGCATACCCACATGAATTTCACCAAAGTCGTTCTCTACACCGCCGCCGACGGGCGCGCGAAGTGGCGCGAGGAGCCGATCCCGCTCGCCGAAGGCACGCCGCAGGCAATGCTTTCTCGGGTTTTTCCTTCCGGCGGCTACCAGCTGCGCTGCAGCCCCGTGGGGTTTCGCAGTCAGTGGCACTGCACGCCGCAGCCGCAATGGGTGTTCATTCTGGCCGGCGAGATGGAGATCGGCTTGCAGGACGGAAGCTCTCGTGTGTTCCGCCCTGGCGAGCATTTCTTCTCGGCCGATACGCTGCCGGCCGGCGCGAGCTTCGATCCCAAGGTGCATGGCCACTGGAGCGCGCAGCGCGGCGCGTCGCCGCTCGTCACGCTCTTCGTCAAGCATTCCGCCGGCGCATGAGGTGCCTTCGCATTGACCGTTTGAGCGCGCAGCATGGCGCGCGCATAGTGCGGCGATGCTCTCCTGGCTCAGAAAACTGTGGACCGCGGCCCGCTGGAGAAGCGAGCTGCACGCCCTTAGCGATCACACGCTGAAGGACATCGGCCTTCGCCGAGGTCAGATCGATTCGCTGTTCCGCTAGAAAAGATCCCGGCGTGAAACACCGCCGCGGCCGCGCATCCCGAGGATGAGCGACACGATGAAGCCGATCACGAAGAGGACGAGGAGCACTTTCGCGATTCCCGCGGCGCTCGAGGCGATCCCGCCAAAGCCGAAGAACGCCGCGACGAGCGCCAGGATGAAGAAGCCGACTGCCCAGCTCAGCATAACTGCCTCCGTCTGAAGAACGGTGCAGCTATGCAGCAATCGGCGTTCCCGCCTCCGCTAGCCTGATCGGCTCGCCGACTTCCTCCGGAGGATCGATCTCCTCGCCTTCAGTGTCACTGTCCTCGAGCAGGCGACCGCCGCCGCGCAATCCGAGCACTTGCTGGTCTTCACGCGACAGGGTGTCGAGCGGCCCCATCCAGTGCAGAAAGCGCCGGATGAGCGCCATCCTGGCAGAGCCGTCGGGTTGGAAATGCGTCCCGGTCTGGGCGCGCAACGAGCGATCCGGAATCAACGAGATGAGGCGAAAGACGGCGGTTCCGTTCATGCTCGCTCCTTCTGTTGTTGAAAACGTGGCAAGAGTAGCGGAGCGCGGGGGCCCCTGCCTAGCGTCGTTTTTCTCGCTTTCTCAGACGCGAACGGCGACAGCCTGTCGCTGTACAGCGAAGCCGAATCTTGACGGCCAGGGAGAATACCGGCGGCGTCCAGGGAAGCGTGGCTGCAATGTTGCGCGAGGATACAGCCAGCCGCCCACTTCGGCTACATCGCCCACCGCGTAGATCGCCGGATCGGCGCTGCGCAGGTAATCGTTCACGACTATTCCTGCGCGGTCGCGAGGCCGGCGGCGCGCGAAACGCTCGTGCAGCGCCTGCGATTCCACTTCGCTGAACTGGCGTGAGCTAGCGCCTTTCACGAGCGGAACGATCTCTTCGTGCGCGCCGCGCAGCGCGCGCGTGAGCGTGACGGCGTTCTGCTTCTGCACGCCGCGCATCGCCATGCGCTTGGGCGATGACCACCACGCCTTTGGGCTCGAGTGGCTGCACCAGCGCATCGGCGACCTGCTCCGTGAGGCGCTCCTGGACTTGGAGGCGGCGCGCGAAGAGATCGACCAGGCGCGCGATCTTCGAGAGTCCGACGATGCGGCGCCCCGGCAGGTAGCGGACGTGCACCGTGCCGTAGAACGGAAGGAGATGATGCTCGCAGAGCGAATGGAACTCGATGTCGCGCACCACCACGGCGCCCTCGCCTTCGGCGGCGAATACGCCACTGCCAAGCACCGACTCGACGTCGAGCGCATAGCCGCCGGCGAGGTAGCGCATCGCCTTCGCATACCGCGCGGGCGTCTGGGCCAGGCCTTCGCGGGCCGGGTCTTCGCCGAGCGCCTCCAGCATCGCACGCACCTGCGGCGTGATCGGGTCCTCGACATGAATCGCCCTGAGCGGCGCGGTCATGGGAGCCTCGCGAGCACGTTTGCCACGATGCGATCGCAGCGCTCGCCGGCGAAGCCGAACGCCTCTTCGCAGGCGAGATCGACCTTGGCGGCGAGCGCTTCGCGCAAGAGGCTGCGCGCGCGAAACAGCCGGCTGCGCACCGTGGCCGGCGGGATGCGCAGCACCTCGGCGGTCTCCTCGACCGAGAGCTCCTCGACCGCACGCAGCATGAACACCGCGCGGTAATCGTCGGGAAGCGCGTCGATCTCGGCTTCGAGCAGCCGCCGCACCTGTAGGCGCTCGGCCGAGCGCTCGGGAGTCGTATTCATGTCGGGATCCACAATTGGGTCGAGCGCCGCGCCGGGCTGCAGCGGCACGATGGCGGCGCGGCGCGTCCGCTTGCGCAGCCGCATGAGCGCCTCGTTCGCGACGATGCGGGCGATCCAGGTCGAGAGCTTGGCGTCCGAGCGCCAAGTGCCCATCGCCTCGTAGGCGTGGAGATATGCCTCCTGCAGCGCATCCTCGGCCTCGGCGTCGTCGCGCAGGATGGCGCGCGCAGTGCGGAAAAGCATCCGGTTATGCCGGCGCATCAGGGTTTCAAAGGCCGCGGTGTCGCCGAGCGCGACACGCCCGGCGAGCTCGGCGTCCGGCGCGTCAGCCCGGGGAGCG
>JAICPQ010000011.1 GCA_025929745.1 Burkholderiales bacterium
CACCTCATCGCGGCTTCGAACATGATCCGCGCCATCAAGGCGGTCTCGACGGAGCGCGGGCGCGACCCGCGCGGGTTCGCGCTCTTCGCGTTAGGCTGCAACGGCCCGGTATTCGCCTGTGGGATGGCCGCGGCGCTCGGCATGGAGCGCATCGTCGTGCCGCCCTCGCCCGGACTTTTTTCTTCGTTCGGCCTGCTCTATGCCGATGTCGAGCACCACTATTCGCGCAGCCTGCGCCGCCTGCTCCGCAAAGCCGATCTGCGGGAAATCGCGGCCGCCTGGGAAGCGCTCGCGCAGCAGGCGCGCGATCAGCTAACCGCGGACGGTTTTACCGCGCAGAGGACGAAGATCCACCGCACCGCGGCTCTGCACTACCACGGCCAGACCTACGAGCTCACCGTGTCGGTGCCCGACGGGCCGCTCGACGTGGGGCACCTTGAGGAAGCTTTTGGCCGCGAGCACGAAAAGACCTACGGCCACCGCGCCGGCGCCGACGAGCCGGTGGAGCTCGTATCGATCCAGGTGGTCGGCCAGGGCCTGCGCGAAGGGCCGAACGTCCCTGAGCGTGTGCGCCCGACCCGTGCGGAGCCGGCGCCGCCGCGGCCGCGCAAGGCCTATTTCGGCGCGTGGATCGAAACGCCGGTCGTGCGGCGCTCGGAGCTAGGCAAAGTCACAACAGGTCCGCTCATCATCGAGGAATACGACGCGACCTGTGTGGTGCCCCCGGGCGCCAGAGCGGAGCTCGACGCCGGCGGGAACATCGTGATCCAGCTCTAGCTGTGCGAGTAGTCCAGCTCCTGTGCCGCGAAATTGCGGCGCACGGCGCGCAGTAGATCGAAGCGGGTAATGGCCCCCACGATGCGCCCGTTTTCAACCACCGGAAAGCGGCGGAACGAGACGTTCATGAAGAGACCGGCGCAATAGTAGATGTCCATGGTCGGCGGGATCGTCTTCACGTCCGCGGTCATGAAGTCCCGGACCTTGCCCCTCGGCGCTTCACCCTGCGCGTCGCCGTGCGTGAGCAGCCGCAGGCAGTCGTACTCGGTCAGGATCCCCACCAGCCTGCCGCTCTTGTCGGCGACAAGCGCGCCCGTGACGCGCTTCTCGAGGAGGAAGTCCACGGCTTCCATGATCTCGGCCTCCGGGAGGATGGTCTCGACATGGCGGTCCATGAATTCGGCGACGGTCGGTAGGCGGCGCATACGGCCTCCTGATATGCGGGTGGAACGGACATTGTGCCTCAACTCAAAACCCTTCGGACGCCTCCGTCAGCACGCGAAGCTCGTCTTCCGAAAGCCGCAAACGCGCGGCGCGCGCGAGGCTATCCACCTGCTCCAGCGTCGTGGCGCTCGCAATGGGCGCGGTCACACCTTCGCGCGCGATAAGCCAGGCAAGTGCGGCTTCGGCCGGCGTCGCGCCGCGAGCGGCGGCAACCTGGTCCAGCGCGGAGAGGATTCGCATACCTCGCGGGTTGAGATACTTCTCCACCGCCGCTCCCCGAGCGCTCTTTCCGAGATCCGCCTTGCTGCGGTACTTTCCCGAGAGGAAGCCCGACGCGAGGCTGTAGTAGACGATGACACCCATTCCCGCCTGCAGGCAGAGATCCCGCAAGCCGCTTTCGAACCGCTTGCGTTCGACCAGGTTGTATTCCGGCTGCTCGACCTCGTAGCGCGGTAGCGTCTTGGCGGCGGCCGTGCCCAGCGCCTGCCGCAGGCCCTCCACCGTCGAGTTCGAGGCTCCGATGGCGCGGACCTTTCCGGCACGGATCAACGCTTCATAGGCGCTCAACGTTTCTTCGATTGGCGTGCCGGTATCCGGTTTGTGGCTGAGATAGAGGTCAATGCGATCGGTCTGCAGACGCCGCAGCGAAGCCTCGACGCCGGCGGCGATGCTCTTGCGCGACAGGCCCTTGCCGTCTTCGCCCGGAGCGGCGCCGACTTTCGTGATGAGCACGACCTGCGCGCGCCGCGAGGGCGAGCCCTTGAGCCAGCTCCCGATCATCGTTTCGGACTCACCGCCCTTGTTGCCGGGCGCCCAGCGCGAGTAGACATCCGCGGTGTCGATGGCGTTCAGGCCGCTGTCGATGAAGCGATCGAGCAGGCGAAAGGCGGCAGCCTGGTCTACGGTCCAGCCGAAAACATTGGCGCCGAATACGAGCGGCGCGATCTCGAGGTCTGAGCGACCCAGCCTGCGCAATCCCATTAGCCGACCGCCCGCGGCAGCCACATCGCGATCTCAGGAAACGCGCAGATGAGGGTGATCATGACGAGGAGCGCCACCACGAACGGCGAGGCGCCGATCTCGACGTCCGAGAGCGTGCCGCGGGCGCGGATGCCGTGGATGACGAAGATGTTGATGCCGAAGGGCGGCGTCACCATCGCCGTCTGGATGAGGAGCACCAGGAGGATGCCGAACCAGACCGGGTCGTAGCCCGCCTGGATGATGAGCGGCGTGGTGATCGGGATGGTGGAGATCATCATCGAGAGCTCCTCCATGAACGTGCCGAGCACGATGTAAAGGACGATCACCGCGGTCAGCACCTGCGCCGGCGTGAGCTCGTGCGTCTTGATCAGCTTTCCGAGTTGCTGCGTAAGGCCGATGGTCTGGATCACCACATTGAGGAAGAAAGCGCCGATGAGGATCGCCACGATCATGGCCGTGGTGCGCACGGTTCCCTCGCACACTTCGCGCAGCATGCCGAGCGTGAGGCGGCCGCGCCAGGCGGTCATAGCGAGCGCGCCCATGATGCCGACCGCGGCCGACTCGGTCGCGGTGGCGAGGCCCAAAAATATCGCTCCGACCACGATGAGGAGCAGCACGAGCGGCGGTAGCAGATCGGGCAGCGTGCGCCAGCGTTCTGCCCAGGTGGTGCTCACTTTCTCGCCACCCCACCGCGGCCTCCACAGGCAGGCGATCAGTACCGTCAGGCTGAAGAGCAACGTCAGCACCAGGCCGGGAAGAAAGCCGGCGAGGTAGAGCTTCGGCACCGAGGTGTCGGTCATCACGCCGTAAATGATCATGTTGATCGACGGCGGGATCAGGATGCCCAGCGTGCCGCCGGCGGCGAGGGTGCCGAGGAAGAGGCGCTCGTTATATTTGTGCTTCTGGATCTCACCCATCGCAACCACGCCGATCGTTGCGGCCGTCGCCACGCTCGAGCCCGACACCGAGCCGAACATCGCGCATGAGCCGATATTGGAGTGCATCAGGCCGCCGGGCAGCCAGGACAGCCACTGCACCATGGCGTTGTACATGCGCTCGGCGATGCCGCTCCTTAGCAGGATCTCGCCGAACATGATGTAGAACGGAATCGCGGTCAGAATGAAATTGCTCGTGGTCGACCAGGCGAGCTCGCCCATCATCCGGGTGAGCGGCATCGGCGAATAAACCTGGTTGAGGACCAGGCCGGTGAGGAGCATGCCCGCCGCGACGGCGATCGAGCTGCCGAGGACCAGCAGCAGCACGGCGAGCGAGATACCGGCGCTCATCGCTTCTCCAGCGCCTGCTCGACCGCGGCGATCTCTTCCTTCGCCTCCACAGTGGCGGATTTCGAGCCGATGAGACGGAACAGGCCGTCGAGATCGCCGCGAGCCCATGCCACGAGCGCACGGGCGAGAAGGAGCAGCGCGACGGCGACGAAGAACGCCAGGCCCGCCAACCACACCGCCTGCGGAATGGCGAGCGGCGTCTCCAGCGCCGACTGCGAGCGCGACCCGGACTCATACGAGAGGCGCAGCACACCCCAGCCGTGCCAGGCAACCAGCGCGGCGAAGACCGTGAATGCCGCGACGCTCAGCACGTCGAGCGCGGCGCGCACGGCACGGCTTTTCACGCGAACGTACACGGTATCGATGCGGATGTGCGAGCGGCTGAGGAGCGCCATGGAGAGGCCCCACGCGCCCGCGATGGCGAGCGCATAGCCCGCGAGCTCGTCGGCGCCGCCGACGGTCCTCGCGAACGCGTAGCGCAGGAAGATATCGATGCAGATGGTCGCGGCGGCTGCGAGCAGCATGGCGCCGCCGACTAGGGCGCCGGCGCGCGAGACGCCCGCCGCGATGGACTGCAGGCGCCTCATTTGCGCCCTACGGCGCGGGTGCCCTCAGATTCAGCGCTTTCCCGACGGTGTTGTTCCACTCAGCCGCGCACTCGCCGCCGCAGCGCTTGGCCCAGCCGGCGAGCACCGCGCCTTCCACCAGCTTCTTGTGCGTCTCCGCTTCGGCCGGCTTCACCGGCACGATGGTGACTTTCGCGGGCTTGCCCATGGTGCAGGGCTGCTTCCCGGTATTGCAGTTGTCGGCCTCGCTGGTCGCTTTCTTCAGCGTGGCCCACATCTTGTCTTCGTAAGCCTTGACCTGGTCGAGCATGAAGCTCTGCACCCGCTTGTCGAGCCGGTTCCAGGTGGCGAGATTGACCGCCATCACGTTGATGCTCCAGCCGAGCGACATGGGATAGAGCGACTTTGCCACTTCCGGCCAGCCGGCCGTGTTGCCCGAAAGGCTACCGGTCACGGCGCAATCCACCACGCCGCTGTTGAGCGCCGGCACCACTTCCGCGAATGCCATGCTGACTGCGGTCGCGCCAACCCCGGAAAGGAAGTCGCGCATCGTGTTGTTGAACACGCGCACCTTCTTGCCCTTGAAGTCCGAGAGCCCGCCGATTACGCCGCGGCACCAGAACACCTGCGGCGGGTTGCCGCCGAAGGCGAGCAGCTTCGCGTTCCAGTTCTTCTGCATCTGGCGGTCGATCACCGCGCGGTACGCATCGCAGCCGGCGCGCGCCTTATCAGGATCGAGCGTGATGCCGGCGAGATCGCAGCCCTCGAAGCGCGGGTCGTCGCCCGCCATCTTGGAGATATCCATGCCGGCAAAGTCCATGACGCCCAGGCGCAGGAGCCGCAGCATCGTCTTGTCGTCGATCCCCATCTGATCGAGCGGGGTGATGTCGGCGGTGATCGCGCCCTTGGAAGCCTTCGGCAGCGTCTCGCGCCAGAACGGTGCCTCGTCCACCGTGTGCGCGACCGTCGGGCTGTTCAGGCCGATCACTTTGAACTGCGTCCGGGGCAGGTCTTGCGCGACCGCGGCAAACGAAACCAAAACGAACAACGCGCCGAGCGTGCGGGTCAGCATTGGCGTCTCCTCCTTGCGGGTCATACTATCACTCCCATGTTCGACCTCCTGATCCGCGACGCGCTGCTGCTCGACGGCCTCGGCTCGGAGCCGCGGCGGGGCAGCGTGGCAGTGAAGGACGGGCGCATCGTCGAATTGGGTTCGCTGCCCGGCAGCGCAAAGGAAACGGTCGACGGCGACGGGCTCGCGCTCATGCCCGGCATCATCGATAACCATACGCACTACGACGCGCAGCTCACCTGGGATCCCGGGGCGTCGCCCTCGCCTTCGCTCGGCGTCACCACGGCGATCATCGGCAACTGCGGCTTCACCATCGCGCCGTGCCGCGCGAGCGACCGCGAGCTCGTGATGAAGAACCTCACGCAGGTCGAAGGGATGTCGCTCGAGGTGCTGCGCGCCGGCGTGCGCTGGGACTTCGAAACCGTCCCGCAGTACCTCGACATGCTTGAGCGCCAGGGCAGCGCCATCAACATCGCGGTTTTCGTCGGCCATTCGTCGATCCGCACTTATGTCATGGGCGACGCGGCGACGGAGCGCGCGGCGCAGCCTTCCGAAATCGAGGCGATGCGACGCCTGGTCGTTGAAGGAATCAAAGCGGGCGCCATCGGCTTTGCGACGAGCACCTCGCCGGCGCACAACGGCCACGGCGGGAAGCCGATGCCCTCGCGGCTCGCCGACGACGCGGAGCTGCGGGGGCTCGTGGGCTCGCTGCGCGAGGCGGGCCGCGGGATTTTCATGCTCACGAAAGGCGGGCATACCCAGATCGGTTTTCTCGAGGAGCTCGCCGCCGCGTCGGGACGGCCGGTGGTGATCGCCGCCCTCCTTCACAACAGCACGAATCCGGACGGGGTTTTCCAGGATCTGGAAAACATCCGCAGCGCGAACGAGCGCGGACGAAAGCTGGTGGGAGCGATTTCGTGCTGCCCGCTCGCCATGGATTTCACCTTGCATTCGCCTTACGTCTTCGAAGGGTTGGAGAGCTGGCGTCCGGCGTTGCCGCTCAAGGGCGAGGCGTTCAAGGCGCAGCTGCGCGAGCGAGCGTTTCGCGACAACCTCCGCGAGGAGATCGCACGGCCGGCGCATTTCCGGCTCTTCAACGGCCAATGGCAGCAGGTCCACGTCATTGAGTCCCGCCGCCGGGAATACGAGCAGTGCTCAGTCGCCGAGCTCGCGCGCGCCGCTGGCAAGGATGCGCTCGACTTCATGCTCGACCTTGCGCTCGAAGAGGACCTGGACACGGTGTTCAGCGCGCTGCTACTCAATTCCGACGAAGACGCCGTCGGCCGCATGCTCCGGCATCCGTGCAGCCTGGTCTCGCTCTCCGACGCCGGCGCGCATCTCACTTTCTTCAATGACGCGGGCTTCGGGCTGCATCTCCTCGGCCACTGGGTGCGCGAGCTCGGCGCGCTCACGCTTGCCGAGGCGGTGTGGCGCCTGACCGGCCAGCCGGCGCAGCTCTTCGGGGTGAAGGAACGCGGCGCGCTCAAGCGTGGCTATCACGCCGACCTCCTGCTCTTCGACCCGACGACGGTAAACCGCAGTCCGAAGCGCCGCGTCCACGATCTTCCGGGCGGTCACCCGCGCCTGACGACTTCTCCGATCGGCGTGCACGGCGTCTGGGTGAACGGCGTGCGCATCGGCGGCGAGCGCGCGCTTTCCGGCCGACTGCTCCGAGAGTTTTTGGTCTAAACTGGCGTCGTGGATCTTGAGCGCTTCGTGGCCGATTGCCGCGCGGCACACGCCGAGGATCCGAGCCATCGCGCAGTGCGCGACGTAGTGGCCCGCGCGGTGGCCGAGCCGGCCGTGGTGCTCAAGATGCTTGGGGAGCCGCGCCGCGGGGAAGTGCAAAAAATTTATCACTCGCCGACACTGACCATCCTCAACGTGGTGTGGGCGCCTTACATGACGATCTATCCGCATAACCATCGGATGTGGGCGGTGATCGGCGTCTACACCGGCCGCGAGGACAACATCTTCTGGCGGCGCAGCGGGCCCAAGCTCGAGGCTGCCGGCGCTCAAGCGCTTTGCGCCCGCGACGCCGCTCCGCTCGGCCGAGACATTATTCACTCGGTTACCAACCCGATCCCGCGCTTCACCGGCGCGATCCATGTCTATGGCGGCGATTTCTTCGCGGTGGAGCGCAGCGAGTGGGATCCCGAAACGCTGCTCGAAGGCCGCTACGACGCCCAGAAGACGCTGCGTTACTTCGAAGCCGCGAACAGCCGTAGCGAATTAGCGACATGAAAATAAGAACAGCGACAATGCGTTGCACTTTTGCGGCGTTTAAGGTGTCGCCTCGTGACGACACCCCTCATTTCGAAATCCCCAGCACGCCGATGGATATCAAGGAGTTAGACGCTGGTATGCATCGTGCGTATGAGGATCGGTTGTCCCACCCATCACTACAGAGAGGGAATTAAAAGTGCTACAGAAAGACGGGTTCTTCCGCAACCGGCGCGATGACTCGCTCCGTCAGAATCAACCGATTGCGCCGGCGCCTGTGGCGACCAATACGCCTGCGCCCTCATTCGAAGTAGATAAGAAGGCCGACGAGCGCAAAGAGTCCAAGCTCGTCGTAGGTCCCGACATCAAGCTGAAAGGCGTCGAGATCAGCGACTGCGACACGCTTGTGGTCGAAGGCCGCGTCGAGGCCACCCTCGACTCGCGCATCCTCGAGATCGCCGAGAACGGCGTGTTCCAGGGAACGATCGCCGTCGACCAGGCCGAGATCCGCGGCCGCTTCGAAGGCGAAATCACGGTGCGCCAGCAGCTCGTGATCCAGGCGACGGGCAAGGTGTCGGGAAAGATCCGCTACGCCAAGATCAAGGTCGAGGAAGGCGCGGAACTTTCGGGCGACCTCGCCATGCTCGACAAGTCGGCGAGCGCCGCGATTCGCGAGAACAAGCGGGTGGCGAACGCCTAAGAGCAGGGCACGGTAGCAGAGCTTTGCGCCCCCTACCCTGAAGGGAGCGCGAGCCACACCCCGAAGGCTGTGGCCTTCGGGGTCTTTTTACGTCTGTAGCATCCCTTCGGTCTCAATAAAGCGCACCACGGCGTCCAGTCCGTGGCCGGTCTTGAGGTTGGTGAACACGAACGGGCGCGCGCCGCGCATCTTGCGCGCATCCCGTTCCATCACCTCCAGCGACGCACCGACCATCGGCGCGAGGTCGATCTTGTTGATGACCAGCAGGTCGGACTTCGTGATGCCGGGACCGCCCTTCCGTGGAATCTTGTCGCCCGCCGCCACGTCGATGACGTAAAGCGTCAGGTCGGAAAGCTCCGGGCTGAAGGTGGCAGCGAGGTTGTCGCCGCCCGACTCGATGAAGACCACATCGAGCGCCGGAAAGCGCCGGTCGAGGCGCGCCACCGCCTCCAGATTGATCGACGCGTCCTCGCGGATCGCCGTATGCGGACAGCCCCCGGTCTCCACTCCAATGATGCGCTCGGCGGCGAGCGCCTGATTGCGCACGAGGAACTGCGCGTCCTCCTCGGTGTAGATGTCGTTTGTCACCACCGCGATGTCGTAGCGGCTGCGCAGCGCGCGGCAAAGCGACAGCGTGAGCGCCGTTTTCCCGGAGCCGACCGGCCCGCCGATCCCGACCCTCAGGCTCATGAGCGGAAGAGCCTCGAATATTGCGTTTCGTGCCGGGCCGAAAGGACGGCGAGCCCGGGAGCGAAGTTCGAGAACTCGGTGTGCGGGTCGATCGCCTCTAGGCGTGAACCGAGCGCCACCAAGATCTTCTGCCCGTCTGTCTGGCCGAGGGGCACCGCCTTCACCGCGGCCATGACCTGGTTCTCCAGCCAGCCCCAGAGGTAGCCCACGAGCGCGGCGCGCGGGTCGATGTTCCAGGCCCGTGCCGCGACCGCATAAACAGCGGTAAACGCCACCTCGCCTTCCGGCGCATCGACACCGAGGCTCGCGAGCAGGCGCTTGAGCGAATGCCCCATCTGCAGCGTCTCCGCGCGCAGTTCGGCGGTCTCGCGGCTTGCGATGAACTCGGCGTTGCAGTCCTCGCCGTGCAGCATGCGCCAAAGGAGCGGCACGTCACTGCGCGCGACGGAAAACTCCAGCACATCGCCGATCCAGCGCTCCGCGCTCGCGGCGTCGGTGACGATGCCCGCTTCCACCGCGGCCTCGAGGCCCTGCGAGTAGCTGTAAGCGCCGACCGGAAGCGTCGGACTCGCAAGCTGGAGAAGGCGAACCAGGCTAGTGGTCATGAAAATGGTCGTGGATGCGGCCGCCGTGGCCCATCTCGTCGTGCTGGTGGCTGTAGGCGCCCGATTCGGGCTCGAACGGTGCTTCGACGTACGTCACGCGCGCGCCGAGCTTGCGCACCATCGTTTCAAGCACGTGGTCCTCGGCGATGCGCAGGAACCCGGGAGCAACCTGTACCGGCACGTGGCGGTTGCCGAGGTGGTAGGCGACGCGCGCAAGGGAGTCGGCTTCGATATGCAGGAGCTTTTCCGGCGCGGACACGATCTCGACGCTGGTTCCGCTTGTCGTCTGCACCGTGTCGCCGCCGCGGAGCACGCTGCCACGCGGACGAGAGATCGCGACTTCCTCGCCGGATTCCAGGCGCAGGCGCAGGCGGCTCTTCTGCCTTTCTTCGTAAGTCAAAGCGATTTTCAAAAGAGGAAGTACCTCTGCGCCATGGGCAGCGACTTCGCTGGTTCGCACGTCAGCAGCTCGCCATCCGCGCGCACTTCGTAGGTCTCGGCGTCGACGCTGATTTTCGGACGGAAGTCGTTGTGCACCATGTCTTTTTTGGAAAGGCCCCGCGTGTCCTTGACCGCGACCACGGCTTTGCCAAGCTTCACCGCCTTCGCCGCCTTGGAGACGAAGGTGACCGAGGATCTTCGCGCGAACGCGCCGAACATCGGCCGGTAATGCACCGGCTGCGGGGTCGGAATCGAGGCATTCGGATCGCCCATCGCCGCGGCGGCGATCATGCCTCCTTTCATTATTAGAAACGGCTTCACGCCGAAGAATGCCGGCTTCCAGAGCACCAGGTCGGCAAGCTTGCCTTCCTCGATCGAGCCGACGACATGCGAGATGCCGTGCGCGATCGCCGGGTTGATCGTGTACTTAGCGAGGTACCGTTTGACCCGCTGATTGTCGGGCATGCCCCCGCGCTGCTGTTTCATCTTGGGCGCGGTCTGCCAGGTGCGGATGATGACCTCGCCGACCCGCCCCATCGCCTGCGAATCCGACGACATCATCGAGATGGCGCCGAGGTCGTGCAGGATGTCCTCGGCCGCGATGGTTTCCTTGCGGATGCGGGACTCGGCGAATGCGACGTCCTCGGCGATCGCCGGATCGAGGTGGTGGCACACCATGAGCATGTCGAGGTGCTCGGCGATGGTGTTCACCGTGTAGGGCCGCGTCGGATTGGTCGACGAGGGCAGGACGTTCGATTCGCCGCACATGCGAATGATGTCGGGCGCGTGACCGCCGCCCGCACCTTCGGTGTGATAGGTGTGGATCGTACGGCCCTTGAACGCGGCGATCGTCGCCTCGACAAAGCCGGACTCGTTCAGCGTGTCGGTGTGGATCGCCACCTGCACGTCCATCTTCTCGGCGACCGCGAGGCAGTTGTCGATCGCCGCCGGCGTCGTGCCCCAGTCCTCGTGCAGCTTGAGCCCGATGGCGCCGGCGCGGACCTGTTCAACCAACGGTGCGGGAAGCGAGGCGTTGCCCTTCCCGAGGAAGCCTAGATTCATCGGGAACGCGTCGGCCGCCTCGAGCATCGAGCCGATGTGCCACGCGCCGGGCGTGCACGTGGTGGCGAACGTTCCGGTCGCGGGCCCGGTGCCGCCGCCGATCATCGTGGTGACGCCCGACATGAGCGCCTCTTCGATCTGCTGCGGACAGATGAAATGGATATGGCTGTCGATCCCGCCCGCGGTGACGATCGTGCCCTCGCCGGCGACGATCTCGGTGCCGGCGCCGATGGGAATCGTCACCTTCGGCTGGATATCGGGGTTGCCGGCCTTGCCGATCTTCCAGATGCGGCCGCCCTTGATGCCGATGTCGGCCTTGACGATGCCCCAGTGATCGACGATGAGCGCATTCGTCACCACCGTGTCGGCCACTTGTGCGCCGGCGCGCTGGCTCTGGCCCATGCCATCGCGAATCACCTTGCCGCCGCCGAACTTCACCTCCTCGCCGTACACGGTGAAGTCCTTCTCCACCTCGATCCAGAGATCGGTATCGGCGAGCCGGACCTTGTCGCCCGTAGTGGGGCCGAACATCTCGGCATAGGCCTGTCGCGCGAGCTTCATTTGAGCTTGCCCATCACCTTGCCCTGAAACCCGTAGACCTTGCGCTCGCCCGCGAGGGCGACGAGCTCTACGGTGCGCGTCTGCCCCGGCTCGAAGCGCACCGCGGTGCCGGCGGCGATGTTGAGCCGATAACCGTAGGCTTTCTTGCGCTCGAACTTGAGCGCGTCATTGGCTTCGTAGAAGTGGTAATGCGAGCCGACCTGGATCGGACGGTCGCCGCTGTTGACCACTTGCACCGTAATCGTCTTGCGCCCCTTGTTGAGCTCGATCGCCCCATCGGCGACCTTGATCTCCCCGGGAATCACGGCTTGCGCAGAATCTTCCAGCAAATGACGGCCGCGATCGCTACGACAAGGAGCAGCCATTCGCCATGGCTGTGCAGTAGATCGGGCTGTCCGTGGCCGGGGTGTGCGAGCACTGAACCGGAATACAGAAAAAGCAATGCGACGTGCATGCGCCTCCTCTAGACGATGGGGTTGTGAACGGTGACGAGCTTCGTGCCGTCTGGAAACGTGGCTTCAATCTGGATCTCGGGAATCATCTCGGCCACGCCTTCCATGACTTCCTCGCGCTTGAGGAGCGTCGCCCCCCAGCTCATGAGCTCTTGCACGCTCCTGCCGTCGCGCGCGCCTTCGAGCAGCGCGGCGCTGATGAACGCCACCGCTTCCGGGTAATTCAGCTTGAGTCCGCGTTGCTTGCGGCGCTCGGCGAGCAGCCCTGCGGTAAAGATGAGGAGCTTGTCCTTCTCGCGCGGCGTGAGCTCCATTCAGGTGCTCCAGATGCGGGGCGGCACAGCCTCGCGCTGCATGACCGCGGGGCGAAGCAGTTTCCAGAGCGCGCTGAACTTTGCGAACGCCTCCTCGGTCGAGCCGCCGAGGTAGCGGGCCACGAGCAGACCGGGAAGCTGCGTCGTCGCCGCGAGCTTGCGGCACTCGGGCAGGACGCCGGTCGAATCCAGTGTGGCGATCAATGTGCCGAACACGGTTTTGCCGTCGAGCCCGGCGGGCGAGCCGAGGATGCGGCCGCCGCCGTCGATGGTGCCGCGCTCAAGCCAAGCGAGTCGGTCGCCTCTGAAAACCGAGGCGCGCAAGCCGAGCTTCCCTCGAGTGAAGCGTTCGCCCGAGCCGGTCCGTCCGAGGCAGACGATCTCCCAGCCGATGTAGCGCGCGCCGCTCGAAAGGCGAATCTCGCAGTCGAGCTCGGCGAGCGCGCCGTCGAAGACGATCGTTTCCCGCGGCAGCCATTCGAGGCTGCCTTTGACGTCGAAGTGGAGCCTCTGCTTCGCCCACGGTCCCGCCGAGCGATACCACTTTCCGGCGCCGGGCGTGGTGATGAGCGCGGCGCTTTCGCGGGCTGCTTCGACACTTAAGGTGAGCTCGTCGCCGCCGGCAACGCCGCCGGGCGGATGCACCACGATCGCGTGGCAGACCTCCGAACCTTCGGGATAAAGCGGCTTCTGGATGACGAGCGGGCCTTCGGCCCTCCGCGTGCCGAGGACGGTGCGGCCGCGCCTCGATTCGAATCCCAGTGCGAGGCTCGCCGTCCACGAAGCGGCAAGCGGTTCGGCGCGCTGCATCCGGGAATCATACCGTCAGCAGCCGGCGTACTCCGTCCGCGTCCATCTCGGAGCCGCGCCCGCGCGCGACGATTTCGCCGCGCTCCATGACGAGGTACTGATCGGCGAGCGAGCGCGCGAAGTCGTAGTACTGCTCGACCAGCAGGATCGCCATCTCGCCGGTGGCGGCGAGCGTGCGGATCGCGCGCTCGATTTCCTTGATGATCGAGGGCTGGATGCCCTCGGTTGGCTCGTCGAGGATGAGCAGGCGCGGCTGCATCGCGAGCGCGCGGCCGATGGCAAGCTGCTGCTGCTGACCTCCCGACAGATCGCCGCCGCGCCGGCCGAGCATGCTCTTCAGCACCGGGAAAAGCTGGAAGATCCGCTCGGGAATGCGCGGCGCGGCCATGAGCAGGTTTTCCTCGACGCTCAGGCGCGGGAAGATCTCGCGGCCCTGCGGTACGTAGCCCAGGCCTGCCTTGGCTCTGAGGTGCGGGGTGGCGCGCGTGAGCTCACGGTTCTCGAACGTGATCTTGCCGCTGCGCGCGGGCACGAGTCCCATCAGCGTCTTGAGGAGCGTCGTCTTGCCCACGCCGTTCCTGCCGAGGAGCGCGGTCACTTTGCCGGCGGGTACCTCGAAGCCCACATTCCGAAGGATGTGGCTGCCGCCGTAATACTGGTTCAGCGTTTCGACAATCATGGAGTCCGGCCCCTTTTCTGGAAAAAGGGTCCTGACCCCTTTTCGGGGTTAGCGGCCAAGGTAGACCTCGATCACGCGCGGGTCGTTCTTCACTTTGTTCATGTCGCCTTCGGCAATGACCCTGCCTTCGTGCAGGACCGTGACCTTGCGCGCGATGGTTTCGATGAAGGCCATGTCGTGCTCGACCACGACCAAGGAATGCGTGCCGGCGAGGGATAGGAAAAGCTCGGCGGTGCGCTCGGTCTCGTGGTCGCTCATGCCGGCGACCGGCTCGTCCAGCAGAAGGAGCTTCGGCTCCTGCGCGAGAAGCATGCCGATCTCGAGCCACTGCTTCTCGCCGTGCGAAAGAAGGCCCGCGATCCGATCGGCGCCGTTGCGCAAGCCGATCAGCGTGAGCGTGGCGGCGATGCGGTCGTGCTGCTCGGAAGAGAGCTTCGAGAGAAGCGTGGTGCGCGCACGCTTGTCGGCCTTCATCGCGAGCTCGAGGTTCTCGAACACGGAAAGCGCCTCGAAGATGGTCGGCTTCTGGAATTTGCGGCCGATGCCGGCCTGCGCGATCTCGGCCTCCGACAGGCGCGTGAGATCGGCCGCCTCGCCGAAGAGCGCGCGCCCTTCGTCGGGACGCGTCTTGCCGGTGATCACGTCCATCATCGTCGTCTTGCCGGCGCCGTTCGGCCCGATGACGCAGCGCAGCTCGCCCGCGTCGATCATGAGCGAAAGGTTGTTGAGCGCCTTGAAGCCGTCGAAGGACACGCTGATTCCGTCCAGATAGAGGACGGTGCCCTGCCCCGCGGTGACTTCGATCGGCAGCGCAGCTTTCATCGCTTGAGCAAGCCCATGACGCCGCGCGGCATGAAGAGCGTGACGCAGATGAAGATCGCTCCGAGCGCGAAGAGCCAGTACTCGGGGAAGGCGACGGTGAAGAAGCTCTTCGCGCCGTTGACGAGCCCGGCGCCGAGAATCGCGCCGGCGAGCGTGCCGCGCCCGCCGACGGCGACCCAGATCGCCATCTCGATCGAGTTCGCGGGCGACATCTCGCTCGGGTTGATGATCCCGACCTGCGGCACGTAGAGCGCGCCGGCAATGCCGCACAGCACCGCCGAGAACGTGAAAATGGCGAGCTTGAAATGCATGGTGTTGTAGCCGCAGAACATGACGCGCGCCTCGGCATCGCGGATCGCTTCCAGCACGCGGCCGAACTTCGAGGTCACGATCCAGCGTGCGGCGAGGAAGGTGCCGATCAGCGTGAGCGCCGTGATGACGAAGAGCGCCATGCGCGTTTCCGGCGCGGTGATGCTGAAGCCGAGGATGCGCTTGAAGTCGGTGAAGCCGTTGTTGCCGCCGAAGCCGGTGTTGTTGCGGAAAAAGAGCAGCATCGCGGCGAACGTGAGCGCCTGCGTGATGATCGAGAAATAGACGCCCTTCACCCGCGAGCGGAACGCGAAGTAGCCGAAGACGAAGGCAAGCACTCCCGGAACGAGCACGACGAGGACCGCGGCCCACCAGAACTGGTCGCTCATCGACCAGTGCCACGGTAGCTCCTTCCAGTCGAGGAACACCATGAAGTCCGGCAGATCAGCCTGGTATTGCCCTTCACGGCCGATCTGGCGCATGAGGTACATGCCCATCGCGTAGCCGCCGAGCGCGAAGAAGAGTCCGTGCCCGAGCGACAGGATGCCCGCGTAGCCCCACACGAGGTCGAGCGCGAGCGCGACGATCGCGTAGCACATGATCTTGCCGATGAGGGTCACCCAGAACGCGGAGATGTGGAGCGCGCTCGTCGGTGGAACTAGGAGATTCAGTACCGGGAAAACGACGAAAGCGATCAGGGCGCCGATCCCTATGGCGAGCCAACCCTTGACGCCATAGAGCCGCCAAAACAGGGACGGACCGCGATTAAGACCATTAACTGGGGTCTGTCCCTGATTTAGGGTGAGGGCGCTCATGCTTCCACCGCCCTTCCCTTGAGCGCGAAGAGTCCCTGCGGCCGTCGCTGGATGAAGAAGATGATGAAGACGAGCACCGCGATCTTGGCGAGCACGGCGCCGGACCATGATTCGAGGAGCTTGTTGGCGAAGCCCAGCACGAGCGCCGCGTAGACCGTTCCGGCGAGCTGGCCAACCCCGCCGAAGACGACGACGAGGAACGAGTCGACGATGTAGCCCTGGCCGAGGTCCGGACCGACGTTACCGACCTGCGAGAGCGCGCAGCCGGCGAGACCGGCGATACCGGAACCGAGTCCGAAGGCCCACGTATCGACGCGTGCGGTCGGCACCCCGACGCAAGCCGCCATCGAGCGGTTCTGCGTGACGCCCCGTATGTAGAGGCCGAGGCGTGTCTTCGAGAGGAGTGCCCACATGGCCACGAGGACGCCGGCGGCGAAAAGGATGATGAAGATGCGGTTCCATGGCAGCACGACGTTCGCCATGACCTGGATCCCGCCCGACATGAAGGCGGGGTTCTCGACCTGCACGTTCTGCGCGCCGAAGATCGTGCGCACCGCCTGGATGAGCACCAGGCTGATGCCCCAGGTGGCAAGCAGCGTCTCGAGCGGACGGCCGTAGAGCCAGCGGATCACCGAGCGCTCGAGCAGCATGCCGACCGCCGCCGAAACCACGAATGCCGCCGGTATGGCGGCGACGAGGTAGAAATCGAAAGCCGCGCTGCCGCGAAACCATCCCTGCACGACGTAGGTGGTGTAGGCGCCGATCATGATGAGCTCGCCGTGCGCCATGTTGATGACGCCCATCAGCCCGTAGGTGATGGCGAGGCCGAGCGCGGCGAGCAGGAGAATCGAGCCGAGCGAAACGCCGGCAAAGGCGAGGCCAAGCCATTCGCCCCAGACCAGGCGATCGTCCATCGCGCGCAGGGTCTTTTGGGCCGCGCGCTTGATGTCTTCATCGGCATCCGACGCAGCCTCGACGAGCAGCGCCTTGTTGTCCGAGCCAGCGAGCGCGCGGATTGCCGCTAGCCGCGTCTCCTTGTCCTCGCTGCGAAGCTGCATGGCCGCGGTGGCGAGCTCGAGCAGCTTCTTGACTGCGGGGTCCTGCTCGGCGTCTCGCGCCTTGAGCACCAAGGACAGCATGGCGGGATCGGCGCCGCCCGTGAGGGCGGTCGCGGCCGCGTGCCGCTCAGCGTTATCGGGAGACAGCAGCTTCAAGACCGAGAGCGCCTCGGCGATGCGAGCGCGCACCCGGTTGTTCACCACGATCTCGACTTTCTTGCCGTCGAGTTCGATCTCGCCTTCAGCGGCGGACTTGAGCACGTCGGCGGCCTTCGGGTCGCCTTCGGCGACGAGCGCCGCGATCGCGGCAATCTTCTCGTCGTTGTCGTCGGAGGCCAGCTTCTCCAGCGCGCTACGATCGAGCGCAAAGGCGGAAGCGGATATGAAAAGGGCCGCCAGCGCAGCGGCCCCTTTCCCTTGCAACAGCACCTTAGACCTTCTTGTCCGCCATCAGCGCGGGCTCGTCCTTCTTCTTGTCGTTGCCCGGGATGAACGGGCTCCAGGGCTGCGCCTTCACCGGGCCCTTGGTCTTCCAGACGATCGAGAACTGGCCGTCGGCCTTCACTTCGCCGATGTACACCGGCTTGTGCAGGTGATGGTTCTTCTCGTCCATCTTGGCGATGAAGCCCGAGGGCGCCTTGAAGGTCTGGCCGTAGACCGCGGGCCGCACCTTGTCGACCTCGAAGCTCTTCGCCTTCTCGACCGCCTGCTTCCACATGTAGACGCCGATGTAGGTTGCTTCCATCGGATCGTTGGTGAGCGGCTTGTCCTTGTGGCCGGCGATGTTCTTCGCCTTGGCAAAGCTGCCCCACTTCTTCGTGAACTCGCTGTTCTCCGCGTTCTTGATCGACATGAAGTAGTTCCACGCCGCGAGGTGGCCGACGAGCGGCTTGGTGTCGACGCCGCGCAGCTCCTCTTCGCCCACCGAGAACGCGACCACCGGAACGTCGGTCGCCTTGAGGCCTTGGTTGCCGAGCTCCTTGTAGAAGGGCACGTTCGAGTCGCCGTTGATCGTCGAGATCACCGCGGTCTTGCCGCCCTGGGAGAACTTCTTGATGTTGGCGACGATCGTCTGATAGTCGGAGTGGCCGAAGGGGGTGTAGACCTCGTCGATGTCCTTATCCGGGATCCCCTTGGACTTGAGGAACGCGCGCAGGATCTTGTTCGTGGTGCGTGGATAGACATAGTCGGTGCCGAGCAGCACGAAGCGCTTGGCGCCGCCGCCGTCCTTGGACATCAGGTACTCGACCGCCGGGATCGCCTGCTGGTTGGGCGCGGCGCCGGTGTAGAACACGTTCTTCGAGATCTCCTCGCCTTCGTACTGCACGGGGTAGAAGAGAAGCCCGTTCAGCTCCTCGAACACCGGCAGCACGGATTTGCGCGACACCGAGGTCCAGCAGCCGAACACCACCGCCACCTTGTCCTGCGTGAGGAGCTGGCGCGCCTTCTCGGCGAACAGCGGCCAGTTGGAGGCCGGATCGACGATCACCGGCTCGATCTTCGCGCCCATCACGCCGCCCTTGGCGTTGATCTCGTCGATCGCCATCAGCACCGTGTCCTTCAGCACGGTCTCGCTGATCGCCATGGTTCCGGACAACGAATGCAGGATGCCGACCTTGACGCTCTTCTGCTGCGCGAATGCAGAACTACTGAAAATTGCTGCAACCGACGCCGCGATGGCCAGTGTCTTGACGAATGAACGTCGCTTCATGAGGACTCCCCGTGGTTAGAACTTCGACGACGAGGAATTGCACGGACTGTGCCATGCGAAAGACGCAACGCGAAAATCGGGGTCAGAGCCCGAAATCCAATACCCTAGGCG
>JAICPQ010000217.1 GCA_025929745.1 Burkholderiales bacterium
CCGCCGTCCGGTAAAGGGCACGGATGCCCTCGTCGAAGCGCGCCGCGGTGATCATTCCGGCGCGAACCGCGGCCTCGCGCACGCCCTCGATCATGGCGGTGAAGGTTTTGCGCGTAAAGCCGTCGACGAGGCGCGGGCGGCTCGCGTCCACGTACACCATGCGTGGTGAGACGCTCACATCGGCAAAGCGCGCATGGCGCAGCAGAGGATAGAGCTCGCGTCCGATGTTCGCATTGCCGCCGCTCGCGCGCTGCAGCTCGACCTGGCAGCGGATCGCCTCGTGGGCGGCTGCGCTGTCGGGGTGGAAATAAGTCGATCCGTGATCGCCCTCGATCACGGTGATCGAGCCGCCGGGCTTGAGCACGTGCTTCAGCTTTTCGAGCGCGTCGAGCGGCCGCGCCAAATGCTCCAGCAGGAAACAGACGAAGACATGGTCGAACGACTCGCATGCGAAAGGAAGCTGATACACGTCGGCCTGCTGGAAGAGGACATTGGCCGATTGCACCTTGCGCCGCGCGGCGCCGAGGGAGTCAGGCGAAATGTCGATGGAAACGAAGCGAGCGCGGGGGCTGTTGCGCACGAGGGTCACGGTCTGCGCGCCGACGCCGCAGCCCGCCTCGAGCACCAGGCTTCGTTCCGGGTAGTGCGTATCGGAGTGAAGAAGATCGACGAGCGCGTCGGCCTGGTCCTGCAGCCGCACGTTCGCGCGCCGGTCGTAGCCGTGGACATAGCTCATTTTCCCACTACCTTGTATGTGCGAAGCGCGACCGTCGTGGTCGAGGTCTGCCCCTGCTCGGAGAGCGGCGTGAACACTTTCACCGCGCTCGTCTGCGGGACCACGAACTCGACGGCGAGCGTCGCCTTGCCAACTCCCTTCCGGACCGCCTGCGCCTTCTGGACGAGGTTCTGGTTATCGGCGGTCTGCACGACGACCATCACAGCGCCCGTATCCGCCTTGGTGAGCGCGTAATCGAGCTGGACCTGCAGATTCACCTTATCACCGACCTTGAGCGGCCTGGTGGCATCGGGTGAGAGCTTGGCAATCCGAACGTACGAGGCGGGCAGCTTCGGCGGCTTGCTCGGCGCGCGCTCACAAGCGCCGAGCGGCACGAGCAGCAGCGCGCCCATCAGGCGAAGGAGACGTCGGCGATCCAGTTTCGCTTCCTCCTCGCGAGGCGCGACTCCTTTTCCTCGGCGTCGAAACCGATCGGCGCCCGACGCAGCAGCGTGGCGTCGACGTTCTCGAAGGCGTTCACGCTCACCACCGCATACACGCGCTCGTCGATGCGACTCGTCACCACCGGGACCACGCCGCAGCGCGCGCAAATATGGAATTCCGCGGTCTTCGTGCCGAAGGCATAGCGGGATACGCCTTTTACCTCGCCGATCTCGACCCGCAGCGCGCCGCGCGGGTTGGACGTCCACACGCCGCCGTGCTTCATACAGAAGGAGCAGGTGCAGGCGCGCGCCGGGATCTCGGCAGGATCCGGATCCCAGGTGAGCGAGAACGCGATGTTCCCGCAGTGGCAGCGGCCGCGGATCAGCATCAGGACAAAGGGCGTGCTTCGATGTAAAGCGCCGTCGTGTGCCCGTTGTACGGATTGCCGCCCGCGTCCGCCAAGGCCTGCGCCACCTTGTCGATCGCGGTCTCGAGCGGTATGCCGGCCTTCTCGATGAGCGCGGAGCGGTGCGTGCCGCGAACCTGGCCGATCGCGATCTTGCGCGGGTCCGCGTCCTTGATCGGGAAGCGCTTCGTCTCCATGCGGACCTCCGCGAATCCTGCGGCCTTCAACAGCTTGCGCAGTCCCTCGGTCTCGTACATCTGGAATGGAACCTCGAACCCCGGCGCCTCCGTTGGGATGAGCGAGCGCATGACCTGCGCGTTCACTGCCGCCGGCAGGTGATGCTCGATGCGGTCCCAGACGCTAAAGAGAAGCAGGCCATTCTCCATCAGCACGCGGCGCGCTTCGCGGAGCGCCGCGACGCGGTCCGGAAAAAACATCACTCCGAAACCGCAGATTACAGCGCCGAAGGCGGCGTCGGCGAACGGCAGCCGCGACGCGTCGGCTTCATGCCAGTCGATGTCCTTGCGCTCGCGAAGCTTGTTGCGCGCGTAGTCGAGCATGGGCGCGCTGACATCGGAGGCGACGAGGCGCCGCGCCGGGTCGAGGCGCTCGCGCGCATGGCGGGTGAGAAGCCCGGTGCCGCAGGCGATTTCGAGGACGTCGCCCGAAGGTTGGCGCGGCAGGCGCCTCGCGAGCTCCGCGGCGTGCGCATCGAACCACGCCGGGCCGAGATACGCGTCGTAGTACTGCGGCCCGGCGAAAGTCATCTACGCGGCCGGTTGAATGAAGCCGATGATGTACCCGTCGGGGTCGCGCACGTAGAACTCCACGCCATAAGGCATCGTGCGCAGCGGGACGGAAAACGGTGCACCGGCCGCCGCAAGTTCACTCGCAAGCGTGGCCGCGGCGGAAATGACGGCGCAGGCGTCGAGATGCTCGGCGCGCTCGAAAGCGGCCTGGTCGCGCGGCGCGGGAGCGGCGCAGCGGAGATGGATATAGCAGCCGTCGCGGTGCACGGAGGCGTAGAAGTCCTCATAGGAGAAGTCGAGCTCGAAGCCGAGCTGCTCGCGGTAAAAGCGGATCGAGCGGGCGAGGTCGGTCACTCGGAACACCGGCGCGACATAACTGAGTGCCGCCGGCCGGCCGTTCATTCGACCTTGATGCCGGCCGACTTGATCAGCCGCCCGCTTGCTTCGGACTCCTGCTTGAGAAAAGCGGCGAACGCTTCGGGCGCGCTGCCCACGACCTCCATGCCGCGGTTCAAGAGGTTCTCCTTAACTTTCGGATCGTTCAGCGTTCGCACGGTTTCGCGGTGGATCTTCGCCAGCACCTCTTTCGGCAGCCCGGCCGGTCCGAGCAGCCCGAACCAGGTGCGCGACTCCATGCCGGGAACGAATTCGTTCGCGGCCGGCAGGTCGGGATACTGCGCCATGCGCGATTTGCCGAGCGCGGCGAGGGCTTTCAGCTTCCCCGAGCGCACGTGCGGCTCCCAGAGAGCGTAAGTGCCGAACACCACGTCGACGTGACCGCCAAGGATGTCGTTGGTGAGCGGGCCGCCGCCCTTGTAGTTCACGAAGGTCACGCGCGTGTTCGTCAGCTGCGAAAGGAGCACGGCGGCGAGGTTGCCGGAGCTGCCGGCGCCGACCATGCCGACGCTGACCTTGCTCGGGTTGGCGCGCAGGTAATCGAGGAAGTCCTTGAACGTGGAGGCGGGGAATGTCGTACGCGCAACGAGAATGCCCGGCGACTGGACGAGCTGCGTAATCGGGTCGAATGACTTGAAGAAGTCGTACTGCACGTTGTAGAGGTGGTGATTCACCCCGTGCGTGTCCCAGACGATGAGCAGCGTGTAACCGTCGGGCGTCGCTCGGGCGACTTCCGCTGTACCTATGCTGCCCGCCGCACCGCCTTTGTACTCGATCACGACCTGCTGGCCGAGAAAGTCGCCGAGCGTCGGCGTGATCGAGCGCGCGACGAGGTCGGTCGAGCCGCCGGGCGGGAATGGCACGAGGAGCTTGACGGGCTTCGAAGGGTACGACTGCGCTTGAGCAGCCGCGACAGCGAACAACGCGAGGAAACCAAGAACGCACCGAACGACGCGCATGGCAAGACCTCCCCGCGCCACGCTACGCCGCCATGTCGCGGTGGTCAACTCTTGTTGAGATGGAGCTTCATCCCTTCGTGCGAGGCGACGAAGCCGAGCGATTCGTAGAACCGCTTTGCGTCGGCGCGCGTCTTGTCGGTCGTGAGCTGAACCATGTAGCAGCCGCGCTCGCGCGCTCGGTCGATGGCCCACTCGAAGAGCGCCTTGCCTAGACCTTGCGAGCGGCGGGTCGAATCGACGCGCACCGCTTCGATGAGCGCGCGCCAGCCACCCTGGTAAGCGAGGTACGGGATGAAGGTGAGCTGGAGTACGCCGAGGATCTCGCCTTCGAGGCAGGCGACGACGAGCTCGTTGTTCGGATCGGCGTCGATCGACTCGAAGGCGCGCAGGTAGGTTTCCGGCAGCGGCGTCTCGTAGCGCTCCCGCTTCGCGCCGAGCACATCGTCCGCCAGCAGGCGCACGATCGCCGCAAGGTCATCGCGCGTCGCTTTCCTGAATTGCAGACTCATACCGCGGCGTGGGCGCGCGGGCCGCTCGCCGCGACGAATTGCGCCACGGCGAAGAGAAGATGCAGCGCGGTGAGTCCGACTCCGGCGGCCGTCATGCCGGTCGCGGTGAAGAGCGGCCAGAAGACCAGGTTGCACACGCCGAGAAGGCTCATGACCGCGCCGGCAGTGAGGTGGGCATAGCGGACCGGATGGGCGTTCCAGAGCAGCACCGCCAGGATAAACGCGAGACCGTGCGCTTCCACGAAGCCGATCGCGGCGTACGGCGCAGCGGCGACGACTTGGGCGACGGGCCCCGCGCCGAACACGATGCCGCGCAGGTCGAGGAGGAGGAAGGCGGCGACGGACGCGATGCCGAGGTAAAGCGCGTTGGCGCGCAGGATGATTTTGCGGGTCGAACTGATCATGAGTTTGCGGTCCTGGGGTTGAGGGAAAG
>JAICPQ010000148.1 GCA_025929745.1 Burkholderiales bacterium
CCTCAGCATCGAGCCAGACCTTCCCGGCTGAAAGGCGATTTCCTCAGCGCGCTGCTACCGCGCCTTCTCCTGGGGCAAGCTGACGGAGAGCGTGTTCCTCACCGCCCGGACCAGCGCCATGGTGTGCTGGCTGTTCGTCGGCTCATCGATCTTCTCGGCGGCGTTCGCGCTGCTCGGCGGGCAGGAGCTGCTCGAGCGCTGGGTGCTGTCGCTCGGCCTGACGCCGCTGCAGTTCATGATCCTCGCGCAGGCCATCATCTTCATCCTCGGCTGGCCGCTGGAGTGGACGGAGATCATCGTCATCTTCATGCCGATCTTCATACCGCTCTTGCCCAAGTTCGGCATCGACCCGCTGTTCTTCGGCCTGCTGGTGGCGCTCAACCTTCAGACCGCGTTCCTGTCGCCGCCGGTGGCGATGGCGGCGTTCTATCTCAAGGGCGTGTCGCCGCCCCACGTGACGCTCAACCAGATCTTCGCCGGCATGCTGCCCTTCATGGGCATCCAGGTGATCGCCCTCATCCTGCTCTACACGTTCCCCGGAATCGGGCTGTGGCTGCCGCAAGTGCTGTATGGACGCTAGCGAGGCCGCGCAGCGCATCCGCGATGGCGTCCTGACCTCCGAAGAGCTGGTGCAGGACTGTCTCGAGCGCATTCGTGCGCTGGAGCCGAAAGTGCAAGCCTGGCAGTTCCTCGACGAGGAGCATGCGCTCGCCCAGGCGCGCGCGTGCGACGAGCGCAAACGCGGCGGCGAGCCCGTGGGTCCGCTGCACGGCGTGCCGGTCGGGGTGAAGGACATCATCGATACCGCGGACATGCCGACCGAGAACGGCACGGCGCTCCACGAGGGGCGCACGCCGCGCGACGATGCCGCCGTGGTGCGCATGCTGCGCGCGGCCGGCGCGGTGATCCTCGGCAAGACCGTCACGACCGAATGCGCGTACTTCAACCCCGGAAAGACGCGCAATCCGCTCAATCCCGAGCACACCCCGGGCGGCTCGTCGAGCGGATCGGCAGCCGCGGTCGGCGCCGGCATGGTGCCGCTCGCGCTTGGCAGCCAGACCGCCGGCTCGGTGATCCGTCCGGCGGCGTTCTGCGGCGCGTACGGTTTCAAGCCAACGCACGGCCTGATCCCGCGCACTGGCGTCCTCGCGCTCTCGCGCACGTTGGATCACGTTGGACTTTTCGCGCGAAGCATCGACGACCTGGCGCTCCTCCTCGAGCAGCTTCACGGGTATGACGAGCGCGATCCGGATACGCGGCCGCGCGCGCGCATCCCGTTTCGATCAGTGGCGGGCGAAGAACCGCCGCTCGAGCCGATGTTCGCCTTCGTGAAGACGCCGCACTGGGAGCGCATGGACCCGGACGCGAAGGAGGCGTACGCCGAGCTGCGTGAAGCGCTCGGCAAGCAGGTTGAGGAGGTGCAGGTGTTCGTGTCGGGCAACGAGCCCTGGGACTGGCATCGCACCATCATGGAAGCCGAAATGGCGGCGAACCTAGAGCCGCTGTGGAGCGAGGGCGCCGAAAAGCTCTCGGAGAAGCTGCGCGCCTTGCTCGAACGGGGCAAGGAGACGCGTGCGCTCGATTACCAGCGTGCTCTGCGGCGCATCGCCCCGACGGTGGAAGGCTTCGACGAGCTTTTCATGCAGCGCTACGACGCGATCATCACGCCGCCCGCGCTCGGTACTGCGCCCAAGGGCCTGGCGTCGACCGGCGACCCGGCGTTCTGCTCGGTGTGGACGCTGCTCGGCATGCCGGCGATCACGCTGCCGCTCATGCAGGGCGAGAACGGGCTGCCGCTCGGCGTGCAGCTCATCGGCCGCAAGGGCTACGACGCCCGGCTTCTGCGCACCGCGCGCTGGCTCGAGAAAAAGATCTCGTCCTAAGGTACCGCGGCGAGCGACTTCAGCGCCTCAAGCTGGGAGCGCCAGCGCTCGACCTCCGAGCGGTCGGCGAACGCGAGCACCCAGTGCGTGAGCTCGCCGTCGGGGTCGTGGACCGCGCCGAGGGTGATCTCCACGTGTCGCGGGCCGCCGTCTTTCGCCCAGGCACGCGCCTTCCAGCGCGAATTGGACTCTGCGAGCAGGCGATGGACGAACGGCTCGTCGCCGTGGAAGAGGAGCGCCGGGAGTGGCCGGCCGAGCGCTTCAGCGGCGCGATAGCCGAAGAAACCCTCGAATGCCGCGTTCACGTACGTGACCGGGCGCGCGGCGTCGCGCGCATCCAGCATGGCGAGCGGAAAGCCGCAGGCGGCGAGCGCGGCACGGCAAAGCGCGCTGTCTGAGAGCAGGCGCGAGAGCGCCGGCGCGTTTTCCGGCTGCTGCAGTCTCTTGGGGAGCGCCATGCGAGCGTTTTGCCACGACTGCGGGACATGGACAAGAGTCCCGATTTGGCGACGCTCGCTACTTCGCGATCATGGAAAGCGAGTAACAGGTGCGGCGCAGGCGGCTGAAATCCGCGGCGTCGACCGTCGCGCGCAGGAAATCCATGTTGCGCTCGATCTCCGCCTGGTAGTGGTTCGTACCGTCGAAGTGAGCCTCGGCGTAGCGCTCCACGCCGCCCAGCTTCTTGGCGAGCCGCGTGCGCGCGACGTACTCATAGAAGCCTGGCGTCTTGACGATGAGATCCTCGGGGGAGGCATAGCGCACGATTTCGTGGCCGTCGGGCAGGCGTTCGCGCGCCACCTTGCCCCAGACGAACTCCTTGTAGAGAAACTCGCGGCATTTCTCGAGATACATGCGGTCCGACATCTGTCCCAGCAGATCCGCGGTGCCGACGAAGCAGCCGACCAGGCGGTCCTTCGGATCCTCGATCCGGATCTGGTCGATGTCGATCTCATAGCCGGTAAAGTGCACGAGCTGCGCGGCGAGCCGTGCTTCCGCACCGAAGCCGACCGTCGGCAGATAGGCGGCGATCAGCTCGGCGCTGCGGCTCACGTGCGTCTTGGTGAAGATCGCGCCGTTCTCGACGCCTGCCTCGGCCGAGCGACGCAGATAGCCCGCGTCGTGCAGGAGCGCAATCAGCACCCCGAGCACCGCGCGCCGTGGTCCTAGCCGGTCGCCTGCGGCGCAGGCCCGATCATGGCCGTCGACCAGCCGCGCCAGCGCGAGCGTCATGTCGAGCGTGTGGCGCATGTCGTGGTAGAGGGTGTCGCAGGCGAAGTAGCCGGGATACTCGCCTTCGAACAGCGCCTGAAAGTCGGCGAAGGCCCGCTCCAGCGGATGCAACTCGATGCCCGGATAGCGCGCGGCATAGAGCGACATCACGGCGTCGCGCACGCGCGCCGGGTTTTCGACGTTGACCCGGTTGGTCACGTCGTGCTGGTTGAGACGCTCCTGCATCGGTCACGCGCCAAAGCGGCCGATTATTCTCTCGGCAGATGGGGTAAGCAAGGGAGTACGGCCGGTAAGCCGGGTTCTGTGATGGCGCGCGGTTTTACCCGCCGCAATCGGCAGCCATTCCTCTGGACCCCGGATTGCTCCGGGGTTCTAGCCACCTACCCGCAAGCTCGGCCGAGCCGGCCTTGAGCGGCGCTTGAACGCCGCGCGCTTGCCTATTTGGTGTTGCTCCGGATGGAGGTTGCCGCGTTTCACCCCCGAAGTTGCCCTCGGGACTCGTCTCTGTGGCCCTGTTCGTCACGTCGCCGTGCCAGGGTGTTACCCTGCATCCCGCTCTGCGGAGCCCGGACTTTCCTCCGCACTTGCGTGCGGCGGCTGCCTGGCCGACTCCAGAGGCGATTTTACCGCCGCCGGCCTGAAATAGCGCGTCTCATCGTAGAAGCTGTCGCGCGCGCCGTCCGGATGCCAGCCGGGAAATCCGAACACCGGCAGCGGCGCGAGTAGTCGCGGTGAGTCGCTGCGCCCTCGCTTGCCGAGCCAGTCGCACGCCGCGCGGTCGGTATCCGCCGCATACGGGACGACGATGGCCTTGCAGGTGATCCCGGGCCACGGCTCGAGCGCCTTTTCCAGCACCGCGTGGCCCAGCACAACGACGCGCATCCGCTCCAGAACGCGCGCGCGGTTCTCCCAGAACAGTTCCTTCCACCGAAACGCCTCGAGCAGCGATATGAGATCAGCGTCATCGCAATGCACGATTGCGCCGCCCTCGTCGAAAATGGTGAGGAGGTCGCGCAGCGGCCCGCGCCGCGCGCCTTCCTTCGGCATCTCGGCGGCATGCATGGCGTTGATCCGCGCCTTGGCGCGCGGGAAAGCGAGCCAGGCGAGGGCGTTGAAGTAGTCATGCCAGTTGTCGGGGCGCGTCTCGACCTCGCCGGTCTCGTAGACCCTAATCTCGTAGTACGTGTCCTTCTTGCGGGGCGGCACGAAGCGGACCGGCTTGCCGCTCTCGGTACTCACCAGGCCGTTCAGCCTCTCCACCGTGCGCTCGCCAAGCCAGGGGCGCACTGCATCGAAGATGGGATGCGCTAGGCGAGCTTCCAGGCGATCGTTTCTCCGGCGCGCAGCGGCACAAGCTCCTCGGGTCCGAAGGCGAGTCGCTCGGGCACGCGCCATTCGGTGCGCTCGAGCGTAATGCGCTCCTCGTTGAGCGGCAGCCCGTAGAACTGCGCCCCATGCACCGCGGCGAAGCTTTCGAGCTTGTCCAGCGCTCCGGCTTCGTCGAATGCCGACGCGTAGAGCTCGATTGCAGCGTGCGCGGTGTAGATGCCGGCGCAGCCGCACGCGGTTTCCTTCGCCGGGCGCGCATGCGGAGCGCTGTCGGTGCCGAGGAAGAACTTCGGGTTGCCCGAGACCGCCGCTTCGACGAGCGCTTCGCGGTGCATCTCGCGCTTGAGCACCGGGAGGCAGTAGTGATGCGGGCGCATTCCACCCATGAAAAGCGCGTTGCGGTTAAGAAGGAGATGATGCGCGGTGATCGTGGCGGCGATGTTTGGACCGGTCACTTCCACGAACTGCGCGGCCTCCCGCGTCGTAATGTGCTCCAGCACCACCTTGAGCCCGGGGAAGCGCTCGATCGTGGGTCCGAGCACCTCTTCGATGAATACCTGCTCGCGGTCGAACACATCGATCGCCGGGTCGGTCGACTCGCCGTGCACGAGGAGCGGCAGACCGACCTCCTGCATCTTCTCGAGAGCATGGAAGCAGCGTGAAAGGCGCGTCACCCCCTCGTCGGAATGCGTGGTGGCGCCCGCCGGATAGAGCTTCACGCCGAACACGGCGCCGGAGCGCTTGGCGCGTTCGATCTCTTCCGGCGGCGTGTCATCCGTAAGGTAGAGCGTCATGAGCGGCTCGAACTTCGCTCCGCGCGGCAGCGCTGCCTCGATACGGCTGCGATATTCGAGCGCCTGCGTGGTGGTGCGCACCGCCGGCTTCAGGTTCGGCATCACGATCGCGCGCGCGAAGCGGCGCGCCGAGTCGCCGACGACGGCCGCAAGCGCGGCGCCGTCGCGCAGATGCAGATGCCAGTCGTCGGGGCGGCGCAGCGTGAGGCGTTCCATACGCCTAGGATTTTAGGGCCTTGCGATAGAGCTCGTTCTTCGGCACGCCGGTGATTTTCGCAGCGAGGCGCGCGGCTTCGCTCGGCGCGAGCGCTTCCATCAGGAGCTCGAGCACCTTTTCCGCGTCTAGGCGCGCGCCCGCGCGTTCCGCGCCGGGTGACAGGACGAGCGCGAACTCGCCTTGCGCGCGTTCCTTGCGCGCCTCCAGCCAAAGGATTGCCTTGTCAATCGGCAACCGGGCGACTTCCTCGAACTTTTTGGTGAGCTCGCGGGTGATAACAACCTCGCGTTCGCCGCCGAATACGGCGCGCAGATCCGCAAGCGTTTCGGCGATGCGATGCGGCGCTTCGTAGATCACTACCGGCCAAGGGCCGTCCAGCGCTTCGAGCACCTTGCGACGCGCGCTCGCCGAAGCGGGCAGAAAGCCGGCGAAGAGAAAGCGCGCGGCTGGGAAGCCGCACACCGAGATCGCCGCCGCCGCTGCGGAGGGGCCGGGCACCGGGCTTACGCGGATGCCGGCGCGATGCGCTTCGGCCACGAGCCAGGCGCCGGGGTCGGAAAGCGCCGGCGTACCCGCGTCGCTCACGAGCGCGACATCCTGCCCCCGGCGCAGTGCGTCGAGGAGCGACGCAGTCGCGCGCTTCTCGTTGTGCTCGTGCAGGGCGACGGTGCGCGCGGTAACGCCGTGGCGGGCGAGCAGCGTGCGCGTGGTGCGCGTGTCCTCGCAGGCGACGAGGTGCGCCGCCCGCAGCGTGTCGAGCGCGCGCGGGCTAGCGTCGGCGAGGTTGCCGATCGGGGTGGCGACCACGTACAGGACACCGGGCGTCAACCGCGCTTCCTCCAGTCCGTTAAGCGTGCCATGAACGCCGAGGGCGCGCGAGCCGAGGATCTATGCGCACGGCTCCTGCGCAACGCCGGCCTGCAGATCGTCGAGCGCAACTGGCGCTGCCGCATGGGCGAGATCGACCTGATCGCCGCGGACGGCGCCACGCTCGTTTTCGCCGAAGTGCGCATGAGAAGCCCCACGCGCTTCGGCGGCGCTGGCGAAAGCGTCACCAGCGCCAAGCGGCGCCGCCTGATCGCCGCTGCCCGCCTCTATCTTTACCGCTATCCGGAAGCCTCCTGCCGCTTCGACGTCTTCCTCGTCGACGGCGACAACGTCCAATGGATCCGCGACGCTTTTGGCGAATAGCGGCTCTCGCGCTGCTCGTAGGGCAGGCGGCCCATGCGGAGCCGGGCGTCCGCCTTCTGGTCCAGAACTCGCCGCTGGCCGGCTTTCGCTACCACGCTGCCGCTGAAGTGTGGCCGGCGCTGCGCGTTGGCGATGCGCTCGAGCTCGCGCGTGAGCCCGAGAACCCGCACGACGCGAACGCGGTGCGTGTGCTCTGGCGCGGACGCGTGCTCGGCTATGTGCCGCGGCGCGAGAACGCGGCGCTGGCGTGGGGCCTCGAGCGCGGCATGCAGTTGCGCGCGCGCATCAGCGCGCTCGCGGAGCATCCCAATCCGGCGCGCCGCGTGCGCTTCGAGGTGTACGTCGAGTA